>JBFKXH010000132.1:0-4670 GCA_041638175.1 Thermoplasmatota archaeon | reverse complement strand
GGCTGCTTCGAAGCAGCACCGGAGGCACCTGAAGAACCCGAACAACCGGCGGCGCCCTCCGAGGGGGGCTTCGTGGTGACCGCCACCGACAGTCGCGGGTTTGCGGTCGCACGACCTCTTTGTTTTGCCCTGGCGGACCATGATACCAAGGCCACGCCGTTTCAACAGGAGGCCGGGCTTCGTTGCAACTTCGAGATGACGCCCGACGAGGGTCGGGAAGGGAATGAGGTGACGATCGCCGTCAACCCCATGGATCCGCGCAACGTGGTCGGAGGCGCCAAGGACTATTACCCGGCCGACGCCGGCGAATGCGTCTGGGATGGGGTCTACGTGACCCACGACGGCGGCCGCACCGTCTACCAGGATCGCAGCTTCGACGGCAGCCCCTGGCGGCTCTACGATGGCGACGTCTCCGGATTCAAACCGAACTACGCAAGCAGCTTCTGGTGCACCACTGATCCAGTGGCGTACTTCAACACGGCCGGCGAACTGTACTACCTGCTGATGGCCTACCAAACGGACCCGGTCACGGGATCCAAGGCGTGCGAGGCCGAATGCCCGGATGGCGCCCTCAATGATTGGGCGTTCAACCGCGCCGCGCAGATCGTCGCGGTCAGCAGTGATGGCGGGGATACGTTCCACACCTTCACGCCGGTGCTCGAAGGATCCTACCCCGTGAATTTCCACGACAAGGGTTGGTTGGCCGCCAGCCACAACGGTATCATCCACGTGATGTGGCTGGCGTTCTTCGTGCCAGGAAATCAGTACTGTCGATCGACCGATGGCGGTCAGACGTACCTCTGCACCGAGATCATCGCGCCGCAGTTCTTGGGGGCCGGCCAAGGAAGCTTCTTGGAGGTCGGCACCGGGGGTGAGGTCTACGCGGCATGGTATGCGGGCGGGATCCGTATCAAGCGCAGCCTCGACTACGGCGAGACCTGGGACGATGAGCGCACGGTGTTGGACACGAATCCTCAATCCATGCCCGGGCTGAGCCCACGTGATCGGCGCACCGGATACCCCGCTTTTGCCACCGATCGGAATCCAGAGAGTCCCTTTGCCGACGCGCTCTACTTCGTGTGGAACGACGCATGCAATGCAGACACCTGGGTCGACGGATGCCGTGACGGCGGCAATGCCGTCTGGCTCAGCGCATCCCACGACAAAGGTGATACCTTCTCCGAACCGGTCCGCATCAGCCACAACGGCACCGACGATTGGAGCATCTTCCCGGCTGTCAGCGTCAGCCCCGGTGGCGTCATCGATGTAAGCTGGATGGACACACGTCAAGCCCGCGAGGTGCCGTGCCCTGTTTCGCCGGGTCTCGGTGAGCCCGAATGCGACGGCACGTACCAGACCTTTGAGCAATACTACGCGTACAGTCTGGATGGCGGGCGCACCTTCAGCGAGCCGATCAGTATTCGCGATGACCCGGTCGGGTGGGACCCCGCTGGTTGCCACCACCAGAACGGCAACATCTTCATCGGCGATTACAACGACATCGATTCCAGTTGGCAAGCGGCCCATCCGGTCTGGCCGGATGCCCGCGAGGGGCATTGCGACGTCTACACGGCGACCCTCCAGCGACCGGTCTTTGCCCACGGATGGGATGAGGCGGCCAAGGTGGACGCCGAGGCGCTCATGGCCGAGAACCCGCTATAGGGGCAGGGGTCCCAAACGGCCCCTTGGGTCTTCAAGACCCTGATACCTTGGGAGAAACCCGATGGGGTATCCCCGACCAAAGCGTATCTAAGGCCGTGGCAAAGGAAGAAGTCAGCGGACTGGTCCTCGACAAGATCCTTCCCTCGGAGGAGGCCCGTGAAGCCATCATGCTCACCGCAGAGCGGCTCAACCGTGCCAAGCCATGGGCCGATGCGCTGCTTGACCCGACCGAATGGAAGCGTATCCTGGAAGCACACCGGGATGACAAAGAGACCACGGAGTTGGATTCCACCATCGAACCCGAGGAAGAGGATGCTTTGGCAGCGCTGCTCGGACTCAGCCAAGCTGAATTCAGAGGACTCATCGACGATTTCGTCGCGGATGGTCTACTCGATCCGCGCGACTGGGAGCGACCGGGCCCTGACGGCATGATCCACCCGGTCACGCCGCCAGATTGGCATGGCCTTTCGGCCACCGAAGAGGCGGATATGGCCGCGGCCATGGGCGTCGAGCCCGCCGTGTTCCGCACCATTGTCAAGGACCTGGTGCGGGAAGGCTTCCTGGAAGAGGAGGCTTGGAAGCTCGTGCCGCGTGACCCGGCGATCGTGGCGGCTGAGCAAGCGGCGGCCGAGAAGCGCCGCCGTGACCAAGCCGTGCTGGCACGGGGCATCTGGGGCGATCGGCATGAATGGAAACAAAAAGAGCGACGGATCTCTGCAAGTGCACTGGTCTTCGTGCTGATCTGGTCACTCATGCTCCCCCTGCTGGCGCTGGTCCCGGGTGGGGCCGCAGGCGCCGGCGCACTGGCCGGGTCGGCAGCCGGGGGCGCTGCAGCGGCCTTCGCGGCAGGCTCTGCGGAGGACCAGATCGAAGTGTGCCATTATCCCCCCGGGAACCCGGGGAACAGACACACCATCCACATCAGTGAAAATGCGTGGAAAGCGCATGAAAAGCACGGGGATACACGCGGCCCGTGCAGTTCAGGACCTCCAGATGGCGACGATTTGGGCGCCATCACCGTGTGCAAGATTCTGCTCGACATCCACGGCGAGCCGGCGGCCGGCGAATCCGGCAAATTCTACATCAAATACAGCGACGCCCCGGACGGCATGGAAGCGGCCGGGAAATTCCCCACCACCAAGTTCTACATGCCCCTGACCCACACCAGCACGCTCGTCGGTGACTCGCCGGACGGGGACTGCGTGCGCCACGAGGGGCTGGCCTTTGGCAGCTACTTCTACCGCCAAGAGAAGCTGCCCGACGGGTACGCGGAGCCGCGCTACCACGACCAAGAAGTCGGCACATTTGCCGCGTACGGTGATGCATATCCCTATTCGGGCGAACTTTTCGACGACGATCCCCTCAATGACGGCGGGCGCAATCTGGATGCGGACGGCCACATCAACCTGACCGCCGATGACCCCGAACGGGTTCTGGTGGTCGTCAACCAAGAAACAGAGCATCATGGGTCCATTTCCGTGTGCAAGATCATCCTCGATGACGACGGAACGCCCGTGGAGGGGCCCAAGACCAAATTCTCCATCAAGTACGGCAAGCCCCATGACGGTGACCCGGTCCAAAAATTCCCCAAGAGCAAATTCTACGCGCCCCTTGATCTAGAAGACACGATCGTAAACAGCAACGATGCGGAATGCATCCATCACGACTACCTGCCCTTGGGCGACTACTTCTACCGCGAAGAGAAGTACAAAGAGAAACAGTTCGGCGACCCCCGCTATCATGATGGCGACTCCGGCGACATGGCGTCATACGCGGACGCGGCGCCGTACTCGTCAGAGCTGTTCAACGAGGATCCGAGCGACGACGGGGGGCGCGATCTGGATGCGGACGGCCACATCATCCTGACCATGGATCGGCCGGATCGGACCTTGGTGGTCATCAACCACGTCAATGCCTCCTTCAACGGGACCCCCAACCTGCCACCGGTGGCATCTTTCACGTTCGAATGCAGCGGGCTGACCTGCCAATTCAACGCCAGTTCCAGCCATGATCCAGACGGCACCATCGTGGAGTACGAATGGGACTTCGGGGACGGGAGTGATGGCGCGGGTGTGGCGCCTTCCCACACGTACGCCGCCAACGGCACCTACGCGGTGACCCTCGAGGTCGAAGACAACGAGGACGAGGAAGCGGAATTCAGCGACAACGTCACGGTCGTCGCCGCGGTCCATGGAAACCTCCCCCCGGTCGCCGAGTTCACCTTCCAATGCGCGGGGCTTTCCTGCGAATTCAACGGCTCAGGGTCCTCAGATCCCGACGGCGTCATCACCGCCTACGATTGGGATTTCGATGACGGATCCTTTGGGTCCGGCGAGACCGCCAGCCATGGGTTCGCCGCGAGCGGAACCTACTACGTCGTGCTCACGGTCACGGACGACGGTGCGCCTCCGTCGACCGGCAGCCAGAGCAAGATCGTCGCGGTCACCGTCACAGGCAACGACCCACCGGTCGCCTCCTTCGCGTACGATTGCATCGGAGGCGACTGTCTCTTTGACGCGAGCAGCAGCAGCGACGACGGGACCA
The DNA here is from genome assembly GCA_041638175.1 of Thermoplasmatota archaeon. Classification (GTDB taxonomy): domain Archaea; phylum Thermoplasmatota; class E2; order JACPAO01; family JAHFTW01; genus JBFKXH01. Next base: position 464 of record JBFKXH010000132.1, on the reverse strand, counting down.
TCGTCGACTATGCATGGGACTTTGGCGACGGAGGCACGGCCAGCGGCACCACCCCGGGCCACAAGTACGTCGACGGCATCTTCCTGGTCCGGCTGGTCGTCACAGACGATGGCGGCCTCATGGACGATACCAGTCAAACGATCACCATCACCACAGCGGGCCCAGGCAACCTGGCCCCGAGCGCGGACTTCACGTTCACATGCAGCGGACTGGGCTGTGATTTCGATGGCACCCTCAGCTCTGACCCGGACGGCAACATCACGGCCCATGACTGGGATTTCGGTGACGGAGCCAGCGGATCCGGGGCGACCATCTCCCATGGTTTCCCTGCGCCCGGCAACTACACGGTGGTCCTCACCGTGACCGACGATGCACCGCCGCCGGCCACAGGAAGTCGCAGCAAGACCGTGGCGGTCAACGTGACCGTGGGCAACCAGGCACCCATCGCATTGTTCACCTTCGAT
>JBFKXH010000131.1:0-4701 GCA_041638175.1 Thermoplasmatota archaeon | reverse complement strand
TGCCGCGAGGCCGAGCGCACCCAGTGCCTGCGCGAACGGACTGTCCAGGTAGGCCACCAAGGACGGGGGCACGTCGGACAAGTCGAAGGAGACCATGTGGCTCTCCTCGAGTTCGATGCCCTCCAGGATCTCCTTGACGCGGCCCACGGCGGGGCCGATCAAGTCGGCCACCACGCCCTTGAGCAAGCGATCTGCCTCCTCCAATGCCTCGACGGCGCGCTCGACATGACGCTCAAGAAGCCGGTGTTGGGCAGGGTTGAGTCGGGCCAACACGCCCCGTATGGCTTCTGGCATATATACCGCGATGCCGCCCGGCACGGCTAAGGTGAGGAGGGTCCGTGGCCGGGCGTGGAATCTGTCTTTCGAGCAGATCTGTTTGCCGGCAAACAGGTCGTCATCACTGGAGGCGCCTCGGGCATCGGCCTGGGCATCAGTCAAGGATTCATCCAACACGGTGCGGATGTCCTCATCATCAGCCGCACCGAGGAGCGCCTCAAGGCCGCCTGCGATGCGCTCAATGCACTGGGTGGTGGCACGGCCAGTTACCGTGCGGCGGACGTCCGGGACGCGGACGCTCTACAGGCCATCGCCGACGATGTGGGTGGGCCCCACGTCCTGATCAACGCCGCTGCAGGCAACTTTCCCACGCCGTTCTCCGCCATGAGCCCCAACGCATGGGAGAGCGTCATCGACATCGTCCTGCACGGAACGGCCAACGCGACGCGCAGCTTCGGCGAGAAGATGCCTGACGGGGGGTGCATCCTCAACATCGTGGCCGGATACGCCTGGACCGGTGCGCCGGCGGTCTCGCACAGTGGTGCGGCGAAGGCAGGCGTGCTCAACCTGACCAAGAGCCTCGCCGTGGAATGGGCGCCGCGCATCCGGCTCAATGCGGTGAGCCCGGGCCCCATCGGTGGTACCGAGGGCATGAAGCGACTCGGCGAAGACCTAGGGCTGGATGAGGCCGTCGTCCAGGGAACGCCCCTACGGCGCATGGGTGATGTGGGGGACATCGCCGATGCCTGCTTGTTCTTGGCAAGCCCGGCGGCGGACTACATCACCGGGACCTGTCTCGTAGTGGATGGCGGTCAAGACGCGATCGGGCCCTTCGGCAGCCTGTTCCAGGCGATGCATTAGGGTCGCACGAACTCTTGGGCGGCGACCAGTGGTCCCTGCTCACCGCCGACACTGGCTTGGATGCGCCACGTGTAGCTGCCCGACGGGGCTTCGTGCCATCCGTCATCGAAGAACGTGCCGTTCCATGTGTACTCGAAGGTCCGCCGTTCGCCGGGTCCGAAATCGACAGTGCTGAACCCGAGGCACGTGACCAGGTCGGAGTAGGTGACTGGTTCTCCGTCGTGGAACAATTGTAGGTTCCAGGGCTCACCGCATCCTTCGTGCAGGGCATAGGTCTGGTCGCCCCGGTTCTCCAACGTTGCGTTCACCTGGTGGCCCCCTTCCTCAAGCCGCAGGGTCAATTCCACGCCCGTCAGGCTGTTGCAGGGATTGCGGTCGCTGCACGGCACCTCGATCGGGATGCGGGTCTCCACGAACGTCAGATCATCGCGCAGCCAGAACTGCAGTCGCCACAGGTACTCGCCACCAGGGAGCGTCCAGCTCTTGCCCGTCACCGGGTCGTGGCCGCGGAAATCCCAACTGTGCAGGAACTCTATGTGGCCGCCGGGGCGCAGAACATCCCAGTAGGCGGCACAGCCGGAGGGCTCCTGCACTTCCACATAGTCGACGCGCCCGTCGGGGCCCGTGAGGATGCTACGCCACGGTTGTCCACAACCGGTGCGGATGTCCAGTTCCTTGTGCCCGTCGTTCTGGGCCAGGCCGTGGAACTGGATCCGGCCGCCACGCATCTCGGTCCAACCGGAGATCGTGATGTCTCCGTCCGTCGCGACGGTCGCATCCTCGGGCACGTCCGGGGTGCCGAAGCACCCGGCCAAGGGGACCAGCAGGAGCAGGGCCCAGCGTGTCATCCCTGGGTCGGCATCCATGCGCCGATGTCCTCCTCGCTGAGCAGTCGGATGCCGCCCACCTGGCGCACGTAGGTCGCGTGGCTGACCACGTCCTCGCTGGCGGTGAACGTATCCGAAACGGTGGCATGCAGGAATCCTTCTGCGTCGATGGTCGTCTCGAAGAAGTCTCCCATGCGCCGATCGCCCGAGTCGTTGCCGGCCATGGTGGCGACCTGACAGGTCGTCCCGCTCTGGCAGTTGGGGCCGTGGTGGATGGGCGTGGGCGTCAGGGCGTCCACATGCACGACCGGGGACTGGGTGTTGGCCCCAAGGACATAGGCGGTGAACAGGAACCATGGGTCGTTGTGGACGTTGCTTTGGGTCTCGCTGAAGCTACCGATCCACGTGACCGCCACCCGTCCATCGCTGCCAGCGCTGATCCAGGGCCAGACGTACGAGCCGTTGGTCGCCGTCGTGTAGGTGCTCGTACCTCCGAAGGCCGTCGTGTTGATGGGGTGGCTCTGGCTGTAGAGATTGAAGTGGGGGGTCAGCTCGATGACCCAGGGCCAGGAGTGCCCTTCGTCCGGTGTGCCGCCCACGAACAAGCGGCGTTCACCTTGCGTCCACGTGACCCAGATGTTTCCGGCTGCATCGAGGGCCGGTTCTGCCATCACGCGCTGTCCGCCACGGGGCGCTGCCCCCTCCGGCACGGACCGCACGTCCCACGTCCAACCACCATCCGTGCTGACGCCGATGCCGGCGCTGCAGCCGACGTAGAGGGCGCCGGTCTGCGGATTGGCGATCAGATCCTGGGAGCAAGGCACGTCGCCCCGGTTCTCCCAGGTGAGCCCGTAATCGGTGCTGGCTCGGATGTGGTGGTCGCCAGGGTCCTCCACGTTGTCGCTGGCAAAGTAATTGGCCGTGAAATAGAACTCGTCGTCGTAGGATGCCAACCATTGGCGGTCGTTGACGCCGCCGGCGGCGATGGGGTTTCCGGTGGTGTACCAGGTCACGCCGTCGTCATGGCTGCAGCTTGTGCTACTGGACGCCAGCGCCAGCAGGTCGGTGCCGCAGATCGTGCCGTCGGCCATGACGGTCCATTCCGGATCGGAGACGCCCAAGGCGGCGGAACGGGGCAGGTTGTCGACGGGAAGGCCCGCCAGGTTGACATGGCCCCAGGTCTGGCCTCCGTCCGTGGACCGCCACAGGTAGGATTGCACGTTGGCGGGGGTGAGGATCTCCGTTCCCACGTGGGTCGGGTCTTCGCTCGGGTGGTAGTGGGTCCATCCAGGGTGGGCGCTGATCATGATCGTGCCGCTGGGCAGGATGGCGATGACCGGTTCGCCGCCGGCACGGACCGCATCCACCAGAAGCGGCAACGAGAAACTGGGCGTCATGTTCACCGGAAGACCGGAAAACCCAGGGAGCGCCTCGGTCAGGTCTTCGATGATGACCGGCGCGGGCTCTTGCGGTTCTTCCGCTTTTTCGGAGACACAGCCTGCAAGCATGGCCACCAGGAGGAAGCCCACGATCCAACGCATGGCCGCGCCACAGGAGTGGCCGGTTTAGGCGTTGTGCAGTCCCTCTTGATCTGGCAGGTGCTTCTCGAAGTATTGGTCCAAGGCGTCCTGCATGGTGGCGCTGAGCGATGTGCCGCTCAGGAGTCGGTGTCGATGCAGGCGCAGGTGCAGCCAAAGGGGGACATGCACTTTGAACTCCCGCAGACGGTTCATGTCGTCCATCAAGACCTCTATCGGTCTCCCTTTGCCTTTAAGGGGGGACTTCGGGGACCACGGGGACTACGTATCTCTGGGGAGCGGGGGCGCTGATGGGACAGTGCCCGGCGGGGCCGGGGGTCGAATAGATAATGGTTCTGGATGCCGGTCATATAGGTAGGAACGAGGGAGTAAGGGTCTGTGTCCGTGTGGGCATAGGTGAACAAATGGTAACAACCGACCAACTGATGGGAATCAAGAAGCCAGACATGAACGAAATGAAGGAAGTCAAGGTGAAATTGCCCGTGCGGCAACTCTTGAAGCTTCACTACATGAAACTGACCAGCAGCCGTACGTTCAGTGATGTGGTCTCTGAAGCGCTTGGCGAATACTTCGGCCAGCTCGAAGCGGAGAAGGCCTCCAACCCGGCCTGATGCCGCAAAAGGGCGCCGTGGTGTCGATCATCGTCGTCACAGCGGCAGCCGCCGCGTTGGTCATGCTCTATCAACCCGAGGAAGCCTCGCCGGCGCAGGCGCAGGCGGAATCGGATCCGGTTCCTCCGGAACCCAGCGTCGAAGACGCACTCCCCGACCTCCCCGAGGCCGAGGACCCGGGCAACGAGACGTTGCCCCTTGAGATTCCATAATCCCCCCGTGGAGGCCGTTCGCCTCTCTTGGCCGCCACGGGGGTCGCCTCACCCTTTATGGACCCGCTCTGCGTGGTTTTGTCCATGGAGTTGGCGTTCCAGCCTCTACAGCACCGACAAGCGTCGTCGGCGCAGCGCGGCCAGCTCCTGCAAGAATTCCTGGCCGTGCTACGAGACCGAGGCATGGCGTCCATCGACGAATACGGGGACATGCTCAAGTGGGGCCTCCCCAGCCGGGACGGATTCTGCCGCTACTTCCACGCATACCATCCTGGCTTCTGCTCTTTTGAAGACAAATTCCGGGGCACGATCCATTACCACGGCGGCGAGATCCGAGGCACGGTGCTCATGGGCCACATGGACCACGGTGTCTACG
>JBFKXH010000130.1:0-4724 GCA_041638175.1 Thermoplasmatota archaeon | reverse complement strand
GTCCGTGGTCTCCTCACCAAAGAGGATCAAGTCCACGTCCGAGTACTCCTTGCTGATCTTCTTGATCCCCGCCGCGAGGGTCAGGCTCGTCGGATAGGTATCGGCACCGGCGAAGGCACGGTCGGTGATCAGTACGCCCCGGTCAGCACCGCGGGCGATGCATTCTTGGAGCATGACGTCGAAGAACGGCGGCCCCATGGTGATGACGGTCACTTCCGCGCCGTGCTTGTCCTTGAGTTCCAAGGCCAGCTCGAAGGCGTTCTCGTCCGGGGGGTTGATGATGTTCTTGACCTGGCTGCGGTCCAGGGTCTTCTTGACCGGATCGATGGTAAGGTCCGTCGCATCCGGGGTCATCTTCATGCAGACTGCGATGTGGAGTTTCGTCATGTCAGATCACCCGTACTTGTAGTTCACACCCATGTTGCCACGGGGGTGGTGCCAGGTCACGCTCCCGGGGGTGCAGACGATGTCGCAGGTGCCACATTCGACGCAGTCCTCGTACGTGAATTTCATGACCCCGTCGATGACCTCGAAGCACTGCGCGGGGCAGGCGTTCATGCAGTTCTCGTGGGGGCAGGTCTTGCAGATCTCCGGATCCACGGTGATGTGGGCGAAGTGTTCGGCGTCAGTGACGAACTTGGTGCTGCCCAAGCGGGCCTTGACGTCGACGAGGGAGTCCTTCACAGGTTCACCCCCATGGTCATGCCGTCTTGCAGCAGTTCCTTCTTGCTGACCCCGGCCTTCTTGGCCGCGTCGAAGAGGTGGTTCTTCATCTTCTGCTTCGGGCCCTCGGCGCGCAGGATGTTGCGGAACATCTCGGCCATGAAGGCCGGGTACTTGCTGAACAAGCGGGGGTTCCAGAGCGCCTTGCCGACGTTCTTGAAGCGCTTGAAGTCGCTGATGATCCCGTCCTTTTCCAGAAGGTGGACGTAGTGGCTCAGGGTCACGGCGCTGCTGTCGCCCTTCTTGAGGGCGTGGGCCACCGCGTCGGCGGCACAGATGCCGCTGCGGATGGCGTAGTTCATGCCCTGGATGACGATGCCGTTGCTGAAGCAGAACCCGGCCGCGTCGCCGCAGACCAGCACCCCGTCACTGTGTAGTTCACTGAAGGCTTGGTAGCCGCCTTCGGGGACCAAGTGCGCGCCGTACTCGACCAGTTCTGCGCCCTTGGTGAGGTTGTGGATGTATGGGTGGAGCCGGAACTGCTCCATGATGTCGTGGGTGGACAGGCTGTTGCCCTTCTCTTGGGGAAGGGTGGCCAGGTTGATGACCACACCGAGGCTGATGGTGTCCTTGTTGGTGTAAAGGAACCCGCCGGCCATGACGCCGTCGTCGCGGCCAAAGACGAATTCGCCGGCCATGCCGCCGTCTTCGCCGATGCCGAAGCGGTCTTCCATGACTTCCTTGGGGAGTTTCAGCACTTCCTTGACGCCGAGGGCGTTGTGGTGCTCGTCCAGCTTCTTGCGGCCGTGGCGGAGGTCGCTCTCGAGGGTGATGCGGCTGTTGGCCCCATCCGCGACGACGACCACATCGGCGGTGGTGATCTCTTCGCCGACGACGACGCCCTTGACGTGGCCGTTCTCTTTCCACAAGGATTCCACGTTGACGCCCGTGACGACGGTCGCGCCGGCGGCCTTGGCCTGTTCCAAGAGCCATGGATCGGTTCGAGCCCGTAGGACCGCATAGCCGACGGTCTCTTCCTTCATGGTCTCGTCGTGGTAGTCCACCACGAACGCGGTCTGGTCGCCAAGCAGGCCGACCTTCTTGTTGGAGACCGGGCGCTCGACCGGCATGCCGGCCTTCCAGTCGGGCAGGATCTTGGCCAGGTCATCGCCCCAAAGGATGCCTCCGCTGAGGTTCTTGGCTCCGCCTTCGTCCGCGCGTTCCACCAGGAGGACATCGATCCCCTGTTGGGCCATGCGGATGGCAGCGGCACTTCCGGCCATTCCAGCGCCGATCACGATGCAGTCAAAATGCGTCTTCGTCACAGGGCAGCGTGGCCGCCGACAAGGGGTCGGTTTATAGGAGTGGCGGGAAGGTTCACTCCTCTTCGTCAGCCTTGTGGCCTTCCGGGTGGGCCGGGTAGGTCTCGGTGATGACGATGTCGTAGTCAAGCTCCGTGGCGCTGCGCAGTTCGCTCAGGACGCGGAACTTGTGCTGGGGCCACTGGGGGTCGAACTTGGCTTGGTCGGGCAATTCCAGGTGGACCGCCTTCTCTTGGATGTGGACCTTGTGGCCGCCCATGGGGAACAAGTAGCCGCACACGGCGTCGACCTTTCCGGCCACGTCGTTGATGATCTCCTTGACGGCGACGTCATAGCGCAGCTTCTTGCCGGCCAGGTCGTGGTTCAGGTCGACGCGCACGCGGCCACCGGCCACGCGCACGATGGTTCCCTTACCGCCTTCCAGGTTGATCTCCATGCCGACCTGGGGCTGGACCTTCTGCTTGCGGAATTCCGCCATCGGGAGGTCCTTGAGCTTCTTCGGGTCACGCTCGCCGTAGCCTTCTTCCGGTGTCAGGTCGAAGCTGGCGTCCTCGCCGGCCTTCATGTCCATGAGGCGCTTTTCGAGGCCGGGGATGATCTGTTGGCGCCCAAGGGTGATGGTCAGCGGCGCGTACACCTTGCCCTCGCGATGGATGTCGTGTTCCTGGGCCACGGACTCGAGGCTCGTGTCCAGGGGTTTCTTCTCGCCGTCGAGCCAAAGGGTGTAATCGAAGCGAATGACGTCGCCGGTTGCCATGGCAGCGGCCGACTCGGCCCGCGTCTTAAGATTGGTGGAAGAGGAAAAGGGAGCGGGCGTCTAGCCGCGGTTGACGAGTGTGGCGCCGCCGAGCATGGTGACGGTGGCTGCGATCATCAAGTAGAAGCCGACGGCCAGTTCAAGCTCGGGACCGCTGCCAGCATCGTTGAGCTTGCCCGTCCCGACCGCAAACAGGATGACGGCGACCAGCATGCAGACGAAGCCGAACGCGGCCAGAATGCTGCCGGTCCGGTTGCTGTGCAGGAAGGCGACGAGCAGCCCCAGAAGCCCGAAGCCAAGGCCGGCGTATCCGAGGACCATCTGGGCTTGCATCTCGGGTAGTCCACTGGTATCATCGCCTCGTTCGTCGGCCGTTTCGTATGCCTCGAACCAGGTGTCAGATTGTTTGTCAGCCGCACCGACGGTCGAGGCCTCGGTCTTGAGGCCCCATGGCATGGCGTCCGTTTCGACCTCCGCCCCGAAGCCGGAGAATTCGGCGGTCGCGGCGGGCATGAATTGGATCGCGACCCCAAGGCCGAGAGCGGTCGCGATGGCAATGTATCCAATGAGTTTGAGGTCTCCCATGATTTCACCGTCGCTGAAGCTCGCACTCCACCGACGGGGTGCGACGGCAGCCAACGTTGAAAAAACCGCGTGTCAGCAGGGGTATCGCTTCTCGGTGTCCCAGATGCAAGCGCCGCCTTCGACTTCGTAGATGGTGGTATGCTCTGTCCGGATGTGGTGCTCCACGTAGTTGCCTTTCTTCAGGATCAAACATTGATCGTATTCGATCTCAACGTCGGCCTTGAAGGCAAGGAACTTGGTCTCCACCTCCACGGTGCTTGGCCCCAGCGGTTGGCAGTCCTTGTCCTGGATCGTTGCGGAAAGCTGCACGTCCGCAGCGTACGCGATGCCGCCACCGATCACGACCACGCCAAGGAGGCCGCCGCACACCATCAGCACGATGGTCAGCGTCGCGAATGCATTGTCGTCCATGCTGGTCGACCTGCCACGGCCCTTAAGGGGATTACGACGCGTCAAACGCCAGGAGCCAAAGATCCGGGGTGGCCGTCACTTCGAGGGCAGACAGGTGCTCCACCGTGCTGCGTCGGCGCGCCTCCAGCTCCTCCTGTTCGAACGGACGCGGGCTGGCCTGCCCAGGGTGGTGCGCTGCGGAGGCCACTTCGATGCCGACGAAAGGGACTTCTCCACGCGCCGTCACGGCCTCGGCGACCATGAGACTCCAACGGTTCGTGCCGGGTCTGCCCAGCGCCCGCCAAGGTGGTTGGACGAGCCGGTCCAGGCCTCGTTGGATCTCGCGGGCGTAGGTGCGCTGGTCAGCTGGCAGTCTCGCCTCCAGCAGTGTCCCATCGCGACAGGGGAGCCCCTGCCATGGCAATCCCCACAGCATGGTGGCCCCTTGTTCGTCATGGGTGACCAGATGAGCGCGAGCGACCATGCCCAACTTCAGTGAGTCTAGGACGCCTTGGGCCGTGGCGAATGCGCCGCTGACCGCTCCGGCATCGAGCCGGCCCCCTCGAGGATCTGTCCAATCGACCGGGACTTCCAGTCCCCAGATCTCCATGCGTGGTCTTGGCTGGCTGAGCTGCAATTGGAGCCGTCCGTCCGCGCGCAACCTTTGCACCTGGGGTTCGAACCACGACTCCGCGCCGAACAACTGAAACCCGACGATGACCGAGGGGCGATCCGACATGTTCAGGAATCACCAGCCGCGTAGTAATATTCGCCGGCTTCGCGTTGCTCCCGGTCCAGGCGGCTCTGGGGCTTGTTGATCCTGGGACGGTGGGTCTCGTTGTCGCGGCGGAAGGTGACGTCCACTCCCTTCAGGAACCGGTTCATGCCGTCACGCAGGCTGTGCGGCCCCGTCGTGGTGCCGTGGACGCCGGGTTCGCCACCAAAGACCATCATGGAATCACTGACCAGGTCCAGGAAGTAGACGTCGTGATCGACGATGAAGGCGC
>JBFKXH010000129.1:0-4786 GCA_041638175.1 Thermoplasmatota archaeon | reverse complement strand
GCGTCAGCCTGGCTGGCACCGGTGATCATGTTCTTCACGAAGTCACGGTGGCCAGGGGCGTCGATGATCGTGAAGTAGTACTTGTCCGTGTCAAACTTCTTGTGAGCGACGTCGATGGTGACACCGCGTTCGCGCTCTTCCTTCAGGTTGTCCATGACCCAAGCAAGGAAGAAAGATCCCTTACCCTTGTCAGCGGCTTCCTTCTTGAACTGCTCAATGACGTGAGCAGGGAACTGGTCTGTGTCGAGCATCAAGCGGCCGACGAGGGTGGACTTACCGTGGTCCACGTGGCCGATGACGACGAGGTTCATGTGGGGCTTTTCAGATGCCATAATAATCACCGATTACCGCCGCGGGACCCTTATGCCATCGGAAAACCCGTGGCCACAAGGCCGCGTCTCTACCGATAGAAGCCAGAGGCTCCCGCGGGTCCTACTCCTATTGGAGCGGGGGCGGATAGGTCCGCCGACATGGGTGGGGTATATGAGGATTGCTGGTGGCCGCAGCGGACCTAACACTTGGCCGGGGGCCGCCCCCCGTTGATGACCACCTGTCCGGTCGCGGCGTCGACGGCGACCGCATGGTTGCGGCCGTCCTCGGTGTAGGTCAGGAACGTCCAAGCGGCGTCCGTGGTGTACCAGCCCGCCATCAGGAAGGTCTGGGACCAAGCTGACGCGGCCGCCTGGTCTGCCAGCCCGGCCTGGGCTTGGGCGATGGCCGCTGCTTCGGCCGACGAGATGGCGGGATCGCGCAGTGGCGCGGTCGTCGGCCCGCCTTCGTCGTCGTTGGTGGTCTCGTAGTCGGTCACGACGCGTCCCGTTTCATCCACAATGACGACGTAGGAAAGCCGGGCCTCCAGGTGGATCCCTTGCTCGCACGCCTGTGTGGCGGGGTCCGTGTCTGCAAGGACGGGCGTGAAGGTGAAACTCCATGCCGTGGCGAGGCCATCGGCCATGGGTCCAGCCTCGGTCCAGGCGTTCGAGGACCATCGGTTCGACCGGGCCCCCGAAAACGCCAGGTCCGGGTCCCCTTCAAAGGCGGCGACCAACGTGAGCTGGGCCGCTTCGTTCCAATCCTTGGCTGTCATTTGGGCCACGCTGAGCAATTCTAGGGCATCGACCCCTACGACTTCCATGCTTGGCTCGGGCGCAGGGGTGGACAAGTGCAAGTCGGTTTCATCCGTGGCGCACCCGGCCATCAGCAGGCTCAGCAGGGGCAACAGGCCGACGAGTGGCGCTCGTAGGGCGCGGGGCGATCGAGGCAAGGTAGGGCTTTGCGGTCTCATGGTCCGGGTGGGGGGAGAAGGAGAAGGCGTAGGCGGGTCACAGGGAAAAACGTGGGTCGACGGCGCAGGTCCGGGCGTTCTTCTCGGTCAGGCAGGAGATGCCGCGCAGCTCGCAGGAGCCAGCCTCACAATGGACGCCGAACCCCTTTTCGGTGGCATCGATCGTGCCGAACTGAAGGATCAGGTCGTCGACTCCGTAGGTGATGGCAGCGAGGACCGCAAGTGCATCCTCGGCGGTCAGGTTCTTGACATCGTCGATGGCCTCCTTGGCCTTCTCGACCGCGTACTCGGCGGCATTTCCGCCTGCACATTCCTGGCCCCCGCACACGGGCGCGCCCACGGATGCGCACGCCCAGGCCATGCCCGAGTCGAACGCTTCGTCCGTACCGCCTTTGCAGGAGCCGTCGTGGCGGGTGCCCCAGTCGGCGTCGGTCTCCCAGTACTCGGCCGCGGCGCAGGTAGGCTGGAAATAGCAGGCGGCGACCAGGTCACCACCACAGCGCAGCTTGCCTTTCGCCGTCGCGTCCGGGTCGTTTGCGTGCACCTCGATGGCGTTCTCTGAGGGGTTGGCGCAGATGAAATTGACCGCCCGCCCATTGGTGGGGTGCATGTTGCATTCGGTGTACTTGTCACCGCCTGTGCCGGGGTTGTCTGGCTTGAAGTCGCCGCAGACCGGGCTGTTGGCGGGGCCTTCGGTGGGCAGGTTGTCTGCGCCCGATGCAGGGCTTGCCACGAAGGCAAGTCCGACAAGGAGGGCGGTCGTGAGCATCTTCATTTTCGTGGGTCCGTTCATGGGTTCACCTGGCCTCTGGGGCCAGACATCCATCGCCCTGGCGCTCCTAGTCGGCGGCGGCCAGGCCAGGTCCCGTCCATGCACACAACAACGCATGTCCGGTTTCACCATGATTGGTCCATGCGTTGGCCTTTCGTCAGATCGGTGCCGCCCCAACGGCTTTTAAGTCCACACAAGTCCACGGCTCCAATCAGATACCGAAGAAGCTTGTAGGTCCCCAAGGCCCACGATATCGGTGCCGGCGACCTGCTTCTTGGTTCACGTGGTGAACAATGCAACCGAACATGGCCTACGACCGTGCCATCACGGTCTTCAGTCCCGACGGACGGCTTTTCCAAGTCGAATACGCGCGCGAAGCGGTCAAGCGCGGCACGACCGCCCTAGGTGTACGCGGCAAGGAATGCGTCGTCCTGCTCGTCGACAAGCGCGTCAACAGCAAACTCATCGTCCCTCGATCCATCGAGAAGATCTTCGCCATCGACAGCCACATCGGCTGTGCGACCAGCGGCCTCGTCGCGGACGCCCGTGCCCTTGTGGACCGCGCCCGGGTGGAGGCCCAATACAACCGGGTCACCTATGATGAGCCCGTGGGCGTCGAGACCTTGGTCAAGAAGGTCTGCGACTTCAAGCAGTCCTACACCCAATTCGGCGGCGGGCGCCCCTTCGGCACCGCCCTGCTGATGGCCGGCGTCGATGGCTCCGGGCCTCACTTGTATGAGACCGACCCGAGCGGTGCGCTCATCGAATACGGTGCCTCGGCGGTCGGCTCGGGCCGCCCCAAGGCGATGGAATACCTGGAGAAGCATTTCGCCGACGGCCTCGATGAAGAGGGCGCCATCGGGTTGGGCCTCAAGGCGCTCCATGAAGCCACGGAAGGCAAGCTCAACGGGGATGCCTTGGAGATCGCCATCGTGCGCACCGACGGCGAGGGATTGGGCCGCTTTGACAAGTTGGACCAGAAGGCGGTCAAAGCTGCCATGAAGGCGAGCCTCTGATGGTCTCCCTGGACGACGCCGTGGTCGCACGCCTGGCCCGTTTCGGGACCACGTACGAGATCCTCGTGGACCCAGAAGGGGCCGAGAACATCATGCAGAAGGAGCGCGACGACACCCAGATCCTCGAGATCCTGGCCGCCGACGCGGTCTTTGTGGATTGGTCCGAGGGCGAACGTGCCAGTGATGAACAGCTCACCAAGGGCTTCGAGACCACAGACCTGGCGGCCATCGCTCGCCGCATCCTGGACGAAGGCGACATCCAACTCACCCAAGAGCAGCGCAAGCGCATGCTCGAACAGAAACACAAGCGCATCGTCACCACGATCGCCCGCGAGACCTGGAACCCGCAGACCAAGACGCCCCACCCCAAGGACCGCATCGAGCGGGCACTGGAGGAGGCCAAGTTCCGCGCCGACCCGCTCAAGCGCGTCGAGGAACAGGTCCAAGCAGCGTTCAAGGTGCTGCGGCCGCTCATGCCGATCGCCTTCGACCGGGTGCGGGTCGCCATCCGCATCCCAGCAGAACACGCCGGAGCCGCGTACGGTCACGTCCGCAATCTGGGCGAGCTACGCAAGGAAGAATGGCAGAACGACGGGGCGTGGGTCGGGGTCCTCGAGATGCCCGCTGGTGCCCAGACGGAAGTATACGACAGACTCAATGGACTGACCCAAGGGTCGGTCGAGACCAAACTATTGGATTAGATTCCCATGAACAACAAACGAGAACTGGTGATCGCAGGCGATATCGTCGGCGACGCCTCTGAATGGAAAGCCACCACCGGTGTGGCGCACGTCGGAGACCATGTGGTCGCGACGCAGAGCGGGTTCCTGGCCCGCTACCAGGACCGTGTCAGCGTCATCCCGCTCAATGGGTCCTACGAACCCCGCGCAGGCGACCAGGTCGTCGGTGTGGTCGCGGAAGCCAACCCCGGCAACTGGATCATCGACATCCGTGCGCCCTGGCTGGCTCCGATGCACGTGAGCGAAGCGCCCTGGCGCGTCGATTTCGGCGAGACCACCCAGTACCTGAAGCCCGGCGACGCGATCCTGTGCAAGGTCCTCTTCATTGATGACCAGAAGAAGGTGCAGTGCACCCTGAAGGACCGCAACCTGACCAAGCTGGAAGGCGGCGAGATCATGGAGGTCCCGCCCGTCAAGGTCGCGCGCATCATCGGCAAGAACGGCTCCATGCTGAACCTCATCAAGGAGTACGTCGAGTGCTGGCTCTTCGTGGGCCAGAACGGCCGCATCTGGCTCAACGGCGACCCGTCTGAAGTGCTGCTGGCCAAGCAAGCCATCAACCTCATCGCAAGCGAGGCCCATCTTCCGGGCCTGACCGACCGCGTTCGGTCCTTTTTGGAAGAGCAGAAGCCGGGTGGCGTCGATGCCTCCCTTGATCTGGAGGAAGAATAATGGGCGTAAATCCTGGAATCGAACTATTTGACAAGAAAGGCCTCCGTACGGACGGCCGTAAGACCGACGAGATCCGACCGCTGAGCATCGAGGCCGGTGTCCTGCACCGTGCCGATGGCAGCGCGTACCTCGAATGGGGCAACAACAAGGTGATGGCGGCGGTCTACGGCCCCCGCGAATTCAACCCGCGCCGCTTCCAGAAGGCGGACAAGTGCGTCATTCGCTGCAAATACAACATGGCGGCCTTCTCCACGAGCGACCGCAAGCGCCCCGGCCCCGACCGCCGCTCGCAAGAGATCGG
>JBFKXH010000128.1:0-4840 GCA_041638175.1 Thermoplasmatota archaeon | reverse complement strand
GGGGCCGGGCACTTCGCCGTCGTCGCGTTGCCATAGGTCCACAGCACGGGGATTGTCCAGATCCGTGAAGTCCACCAGGGCCACGCCTGCTGTGTAGAACGCCATCACCAAGTGGTTGCGGTCCTCCACGATGCCCCCGAAGTGGGCCGTGCAACTGCCGCGTTGCTCCCAGGCCGCCGGGCTGTAGGCACCGTGCAGGACCGGATTCTTCTCATCGGTGATGTCGTAGAACCACAGGTTGCCCAGGGGGCCGGTCGTGGTCTCTCCGGTGACCGGGTTCTCCGCATAGGCGTCGCAGCCGGGAGCCACACCGCCGCCGGTCTCGTCGCCGACGATGAGCACGCTGGCATCATGATTGACCATGGCCAGGTGGCTGAACGTCGCGGTGCTGATGCCTCCGACGGTGCCGGAGTCATCGCCCAGGCCCGGCCAGGGGATGTCCACGACCACGGTCGGGTTGATCGGATCCGTGATGTCCCAGATCTGGGTGAACTCCAGGCCGGCGCAGTAGCCGCGGTACAGTTCGCGCGCCACATCAATGAAGAAGCTGCTGGCATGGCAGCCGTAGCCGTTGTTCCAGTCATTGACCAGTACAGGGTTGGCCGGGTCGGAGAGGTCCCAGATGTCGTTGTTGCCGCCTGCGCCGTCACTCGGGTTGTTGTAGACGAGCGGGGTGCCAGGCACGATGGCGTGGTTGTGATTGCCGTTGGGTGACTCGATGACGCTCAACAGGGAAGGTGCAGTGCGGTCTGTGACGTCGAACACAAGGAGGTTCTGTCCTCGCGTCGAGGTGACGACGACCAGGCGACCGTCCGGGTACGCGATGAAGTCACTGTCGCCCGCATTGCCGTCGCTGGTGCGCCCCGTGATCTCGGGGGCGCCGGGCTGCATCAGGTCAAGGACCATGATGTCGTTGTCGCTGCCGTCCGTCTGGACCGGACCGACGCCGCCAAGACCACCGAAGTTGCCGCCGACCAACGTCTGGCCGAAGATGGCGATGCCTGCGCCGCTGCCGGCTCCGGGCACGTTGGCCACGAAATCCAAGGAGGTCAGGGTCTCAGGCAGGGGGTGCGGCTCGATCTGGCGCCAGCTCGGCGGCAGGTTGGTCACGGTCTCATTCCAGGCCGGAAGATCCGCCGTGACGGGCCAACCGTAGGCCGGATGAGCATGGTTGCCGGGGGCCCATAGGGCCTGTTGTTCACTGCCGCTGGCCGCGTCGGGCGCATCGGCTTCGTCGTCTTCGATACATCCGGCGAAGGTGATCGCCACCAGCGCCAGGGCCACGAGGGACTTGTGCATGCAGCCCAGTCATGGTCTGCGCTCTTGAAGTTTGGGGAAACCGCGCCGCCCAGGGGTCAAGGGAAAGGGGAAAAGGTGGGGGTTCCCGCGGCGGGATCAGGCGCCGCTCAGGCTCAGGACGTCCATGCCCTTGCTGGTGTCGCCCGTGAACAGGTAGCCTTGGTAGTACCAGACGTCCCACACGGTGCCCGGGCCTTCGCCTTCACCGATGACCGGGGCCGGCTTCTCGTAGTGGGCGACCTCGTACGGGTTCTGGGGGTCCCGGAAATCCACCAGGACGACGCCGGCGCTGTAGAAGCCCATGACGACGTGGTTCGTGTCCTCGACGACGCGCCCAAAGTGGGCTGTGCAGCTGCCGCGCTGGTCGTGGGCCGACGGGCTGTAGCTGCCCTTCAGGACCGGCGTGGTCTCGTCGGTGATGTCGTAGAACCACAGGTTGCCCAGGGGACCGGTCGCGGTGGTGCCCGTGGTCGGCTCATGAACGCTGAAGTCGCAGGCGGGGGCGATGCCGCCGCCCGATTCGTCGCCCAGGATCAAGATCGTCGCGTCGTGGTTGGGGATCGCCAGGTGGGCGAAGCTCGCCAGGCTCACGGCGCCAGCGTTGTGGACACCGCCGGAGGGCCAGCCCCATTCGCTGATCACGGTCGGTTCCGTCACGTTGGTGACATCCCAGATCTGCAGGGCCTCGATGCCGGCGCAGTAGCCGCGGAACTTGCCTTCGACGGCGTTCATGTAGAACGTGACGTCATGGCAGCCGTAGCCGTTGGCCCACGTCCTGATGAGGACCGGATTGGCCGGATCCTCGGCCGTGATGATGTCGGTCTCTCCGACCGGGTCTTGCGGCACGCCGACCAGAGGCAAGCCCGTGCTCGAGCCGCCGTCGCTGGGGCTGTTGTACACGAACGGCGTGCCGGGCACGTTGGCGATGTTGTGATTGTTGTTGGGCGTCTGCAATTGGCCGATGACGACCGGGTTGTAGGGGTCGGTGATCTCGGTGAAGTACATCTGGCCGCCGCCGCCTGTGCTGACGACCACCAAGCGGCCGTCGGGGTAGGCGATGATGTCGCTGTCACGCATCGGCACGTCGATCTTGGAGACCACGACCGGGCTGAGCGGATCGGCGATGCTGATGACGTGCATGGGTCCGCCCGAGGTACCGACCGCCGCGATGGGGCCGAACACGCTGATGCCGTTGCCACCGCTGACGTTGCCGGTCATGGTCTTGAAATCGATCCCGGTGGGGAATTCACCGAAATCGTGGAACATGGGCTTGCGCCAGACGTACGGGTTGCCCGGCGGGTTGTTGCCGCTGTATTGACCCGGCAGGGGGAAGTGTTCAGGTCCGCCTTCCAGGAGGTCATCCTTGGTGATGAACCCGTATTCGGGGTGGGTCACGACCGGCGGCGCCTCAGGCACCTCGACGGTCGGGGTCTCGGGGACTTCGATCTCCGGCTCTGGATCTTCTTCGCTCACGCAGCCGGCGATGGTGACGGCGACGAGCGCAAGGCTCAGCAACAATGCACGCATGCCATCGGCTCACCGTAGAACGTCGATAAGCGTTGTGTCGCCCCGGTTACGGTTCTCTCCTGTTGCAGTGGCAAAGGCCCGAAGGTCCAGATGCCCCGAGGGGGGGTCAGGACAGGCCGATGACGTCCATGCCGCGTACCATGTCGCCCGTGTACAGGACACCGCGGTTGTACCAGACATCCCAGATGTCGCCGCCTTGGTCGAGGCGGTCGGCGATGCGGGGGTTGTCCAGATCGTTGAAGTCGATCAAGACGAAGCCTGCACTGTAGAACCCGATGGCCACGAACCCGGTGTCCTCGATGACCTTGCCAAAGTGGGCCGTGCAGCTTCCGCCGCGGTCGACCGGAGGCACGGCGCCCGGCGCGGGACCGGGCGGATCCGCGTCGGTCGCGCTTGGGCTGACGTGGCCGCGCAGGTCCGGGTTCTGGGGGTCGGTGATGTCGTAGAACCAGACATTCCCGATGGGGCCGCTGTGCGTCGTCCCGTCGGGCCCTTCGTAATAGAAGTCGCATTGGTTGGAGCCGCCGCCGCCCGTCTCATCGCCCATGATGAGGACGGTGGCATCATGGTTGGTGATCGCCAGGTGGCTGAAGCTGCTTGGGTGCGCGGCCGAGATCGGGCACGCCACGTTGCTTACCGGGCCCGGCAGGACCGGGCAGACCACGTCACTGGCCGGGCGGGTCACATCTTGCGGCACGCCTTCGTCATCGAGGGCCCCACCTACGATGGGCAGCCCCTTGTCGATGCTCGGGTACGCGATGGTGCTGATGATCACCGGTGCCGTGGCGTTGCTGATGTCCCAGATCTCCGTGTTGCTGTAGCCTGCGCACAGAGCCCAGACCTTGTCGATGCTGGTGTCGATGTGGAACGCGATGTCGTGGCAGGTGCCGCTTCCCGGCGCCTTCCCGACCAGTACCGGATTCTCGGGGTCTGAGAAATCGACGATGTCACGGCCCGAGTCGTACACGATCGGCGCGCCGGGGACGACGGCGATGTTGTGGGTGCTTCCAGGCACTTCGAAATCGGCGATGTGGGTGGCGTTGGTGGGATCGGTCGCATCCGTGGCGAAGATGTTGCGTCCTCCCGCGGTGGTGATCACGATCAAACGGCCATCTGGGAACAAGATCGTGTCCGCATCACGCACCGGCACATCCTCGACCGTGTCGAGCAAGCGGGGTGCTTGGTGGTCCATGATGTCGTAGATGTAGAGCGGCCCTGCACCGCGGCCCCCGATGAAGGCCAGGCCACCAAGGATGGCGATGCCGCCACCGGTGTTGGCCTCCTCCGTGTTGGCCAGCGGTTCCAGGGTACCGATGTTGCCAGGCGTCCCGTAGAACGGCGTCGCGTACCACTTCCGTGCCTCACCCACGTCCTCGTAGAGCCGCCCATCGGGGGTCTCGAAGAGGGCAGAGTTCACGCCGTACCCATAGCTCGGGTGACTGTACAACGCCAGGTCCTCCGTGAACAGCTGGACCTGGTCAAGGACAGGCTCATCGCTGGAATCAGAATCGGTCGCGCAGCCGGCCAACGTGGCGGCCACGAACATCAGGATCACAAATCGCATACCCCGACGACCCCGAGTGCAACTCTTGAAGCTTGTTGCCCATTTGCCGAGCAAAAAAAGGAAAGAGGGAAGGAAAAGGAGGCCTGAAGGCCTATTCGTACGGCGCTGCGTCCTTGATGAGGTCCTGGTGGGAAACCAGCATGCGGCGGCAGCAGAAACGCTCCAGACCGACCTCATCGAGCGCAGCTTGCGCCACCTTGCCGTCGGCCACCATGTCGCGGTATGCCTCGTAGGCGGAAGCGACGACGGTGCCGCACGTGAAACATCGGACAGGGATCATCATGTTGAGATCACCTGTACGACTTCTGGCGCTTGGCGCGAGCACCGCGGCCCATCGGCTTCTTGGTCTCCTTGACACGGGTGTCGTTGACCAAGAGCGTCCGGTCGTAGGCCAGGTACTGCTCCTTCAGTTCACTGTCGTTGGTGTACTCGATGATGCCACGGGCGATG
>JBFKXH010000127.1:0-4850 GCA_041638175.1 Thermoplasmatota archaeon | reverse complement strand
CAGGTATTTACGGACCCGCTTAGGGGATGAGTATGGTTTGGGCCATCCCCCCGTCACCCTTTCCAACCCGAAGCCCCTGGACGCGTCGTGGCCTTGCCGGATGGATTGGATGAGCGCGTCCGCGCCATCATGAACGAGCAGGGTATCACAAGCCTCTATCCGCCGCAAGAGGAGGCGTGGCGGTCCATCGAGGGCGGTGGCAACACCGTGGTGGCCATCCCTACGGCCTCGGGCAAGAGCCTGGTCGCCTACATGGCGATCCTGCATCGTTGGCTCACGACCGGCAAGAAGGCGCTCTACATCGTGCCGCTTCGCGCCTTGGCCAGCGAAAAGTTCGACGAACTGCGTGCGTTTCGCGACTTGGGTCTGAAGGTCGCCATCGCCACGGGCGACCTGGATGAATCCCAGAAGACCGACAAGCGCCTCGGCGCGCACGACGTCATCGTCTGCACCAGTGAGAAAGCAGACAGCCTACTGCGACACCGCACCGGCTGGGTCCACGACATCGGATGCGTCGTCGCCGACGAAGTCCACTTGCTGAACGACCCGAACCGGGGCCCGACGCTGGAGGTGCTACTGACCCGCTTCCGCGCCGTCATCCCTGAAGCCCAATTGGTGGGCCTCAGCGCCACCATCCAGAACGCCCGCGAACTGTCCGAATGGCTTGATGCCGCGTTGGTCACCAGTGACTGGCGGCCCGTCGACCTGCGGGTGGGCACGTACTTTGGCAACAACCTGGACATCCTCAAGCAAGAGCCACGGGCGATCGAAGCCGGTGGCGACCCGGTCACGTCGCTTGTGGAGGATGGCATCCAGCAGGGGGGCCAATGCCTGGTCTTCGTGAGCACCCGCCGCAGCGCCGAAGCCCAGGCGACACGGCTTGCCGGGCCGGTACGCGCGCTCCTGGACGCGGAGGCCCTCGCAACGCTCGAAGAAGCGACCAGACCCTTGGAGGAAGGGGACGTGGGAGCCACCGCCAAGAAGCTCCACAAGCTATGCCGGGCGGGCGTGGCGTATCACACAGCGGGCCTGGATGCCAAACAACGACGCTTCGTGGAGGATGCGTTTCGCAAAGGTCTGCTGAAGGTCCTCTGCGCGACGCCGACCCTGGCAGCCGGGGTGAATACGCCGGCGCGCCGCGTCATCGGGCGGGACATGACCCGGTTCGAGGCCGGCCACGGCGTACGCCCCTTGCCGGTGATGGAAGTCCACCAGATGATGGGGCGCGCCGGCCGACCACGCTACGACCCATACGGCGAAGCGATTCTGCTTGCCAAGGACCCTGAAATGAAGGAGACCTTGGTCGAGGAATACTTGCTCGGCGCGTCCGAGCCGGTCACCAGTAAGCTCGCGGCAGACGCCGCCCTTCGGATCCATGCACTAGCCAGCGTCGCCGGTGGATATTGCAAGACGCAGGAGGAACTCGCCGCGTTCTTTGGACATACGTTCTGGGCACAACAGACCCAGGACTGGATCGTCCGCGACCGCCTCGAGGATACGGTCTGGTTCCTGGAGGAGAACGGGTTCCTGGAGACCGACGGCGGGCAACTGCGCGCGACCCTGTTCGGGCAACGCACGAGCGACCTCTACATCGACCCGCTCAGTGCCCTACGGATGCGCCAAGCGATGGCCTCGGACGAAGCGCCGACCCCGTTCGGCATCCTCCATGTCCTGTCCGGCTGCCCCGACGTCTATCCCCTGTACCTGCGCAAGGACGACGCCTGGGTCCAGCAACTCTACTACGACCGCTTCCCCAGGCTCTTGATCGGAGACGAAGACCCGGAAGATGCCTTCAGCCACACCAAGACCGCCGCCCTGTTGGACGATTGGATCGAAGAGCGGACCATGCAGGAGCTTGAGGAAAGATTCGGCATCGGCCCGGGCGACATCCGGCTGCGCGTAGACACCGCCAAGTGGATGCTCCATGCGTTTCGCGAACTGTGCCGCGCGCTCAAAGACGAATGGCTGGCCCCACTCCAGGACATGACCCTCCGGCTCGAGCACGGCATCCGCGGCGAACTCCTGCCGCTCATTCGGCTCAAGGGCGTGGGACGTATCCGCGCCCGCAGTCTGCATCGCGCGGGATTCCACACCCCGAACAAACTGAAGGGGACCGATCCGTCGGCCTTGGCCAAGCTCCCTGGGATCGGCGACAAGCTGGCCATGGACCTGTTGCGCCAGGTCGGCGATGACCCGACCCCCCCTACGAAGGACAAAGTGGGATTGCAGCAATGGGGGCTCGAGCCATGAAGGACGATCCACGACACCGCATCGCTTATGCCGGAGTGCGCGGCCCCCTGCGCCTGGAAGACCTGTTGTTCCAGGCGAAGAAGGCCAATCGCCTGGCCCCGTTGCAGGTGCTGCGGGCCGACCGGGTCGTCGGCGAGGCACATCTGCAAAGCGCTGCCATGCACACGTGGCGCGCCTTCGACGAACAACGCAACCAGGCAGACCAGGTGGAAGTGGAGTTCCTACGCTACGTGGCGGGAAAGCGCACGATCAAGGAGGCGATCGCCCACATGGGCGTTCCCGATGGCGCGGACGGGGGCATCGTGGTGGCCCTCGGCGAGGGCCGGCAGGATGCCGTCACGTACTTTGTTGACATGCTGGGCCTCGTCGAGGACGACGCATTGCTGCAGGCCGACGAAGGGCATCTGCGTGCCTTCGGGATCACCGACGAACAACTGACCGTGACCGCCGCGGCCCGGCGCATGGACCTGGCCTTGGAGGCCGTGGCCGCCGTCGACCTGCTGCGTTGACGGCAAGGCCCAAATATCGGAACATCAGGGTCCGGTCATGCGTGTGTTGTTGATCGGCCTGCTCTTGTTGCTGGCCGGATGTGCAGATGAAAAGTCCGCCGAAGGGGGCGACGCGGAGCCGACTCAAGAGGCCGAAGACGACAGCCCCGCATCGGTGACCGCGGATGATGCGGCCGGGCAACCGACCAGCCAAGGTAGTGCGTCGGTCAATGACACCGTCGAGAACTTGGTCCCCGTGGTCGGATTCAGCGCCACGGAAATGGAGGGTGTGGCGCCGCTTCTGGTCAACTTCACCATCGACATCCAAGACGACGGGGCGTTCACCTGGGAAATCCTGGTCGACGGAGGGTCCATGGCCAACGGTACGACCTCACCCGCCTGGTTTGAACACACCTTCGAAGCTGGCCAATGGAATGTGACCCTGAACGTCACGGACGGAACGCATCTGGTGACCGATTCGATCGCCTTGATGGTCGACGAAGGAGACCCATGCGCTGGCGTCGCCACCCAGGAGCCGATCAAGAAGTCGGGCAACGCCAACGGTGGTGCAGCGCACGCTGGCTTCTACAGCACCCAAGAGTGGGACCTTATGCCGTGCCAGACGAAAATGACCGTCACCCACACGTACGACACGACAGGTGGCGACCGGGATATGCGACTTTTCTCGCCGGATGGCAAGGAGGTCATGCGATCGACCGATACCGCGGTCATCGGCGAAGACGGCCCACTCGTCGTCGAAGATCCTGCACTGCTGGCCATGACGGGCACCTGGAAGGTCCAGATCTACGTCGAGTTCGGAGGCCCGACCGCCTACGATGTGGACATCACTTTCGGCTGAGCGACACGCAGCCCTCAAATAGGGGACCTGTGTCGGCCGCCTTGCGCCCATCTGGGTGCATGGTCCCGTGGGGTAGCTTGGATATCCTGAAGGCTTGCGGAGCCTTTGACACGTGTTCGAATCGCGTCGGGACCGCTTCTTCCTGGTCGCAGCTGCGACCTTGGTTTCCAGTGGGGCTAAGTAGTTTTTATTGCCCCTCGTCGAAAGCTCTTAGCCGGAGTCCGACTTCTTGGCAACATGGCCGAGAACCGTGAGTTGGATGCAATGTGTAGCACCTGTCAAGATGTCACCGTGCACGAGACCCGTGGGGACCCCGGCTCCTGCACCTGCACCGTGTGTGGGACCACCCAATCCTTGATGGCTCCCCTGGCGTGATCACCACACGCCGTCAAGATCGAGGTCGTCCTTCTTCTCCTTCTCAGGTTTGACCTCCTTCTTGCGCTCCTTGCGTTTGGCTTCGAGGTCGTCCATTTCATCCAGAAGACCGCGCTTCGGCTCGGGCACAAACATCCCAGCAAGGATGAGGCAATAAGCAGACCGATATGTTGAATCGACGGCCTGGTAAGGGGGGCCCGTGCAAGGCGTCGTCTTCGATTTCGATGGAGTCATCGCCCAGAGCATGGAACAGCATGCCCAGGCCTATGCGGACATCCTCACCCCCCTGGACATCCCTTGCACGCCCCAGGCAGTCTATGCCCGCGAAGGCGCCCGCAGCGAATCCATCATCGCCCAATTGGCCCAAGCCGCCGGCAAGGAACTGGACGAGGCCACCATCCGGCGATTGGCCGATGCAAAGCAAGCGCGCTTTGCTGCCCTGGGCCCGATCCGCCTGTATCCAGGGGCCGCCGAGCTGGTCCAAGAGGTCGCCGAGCGGGTGCCGGTCGGCCTCGTCACCGGCACACGGCTCGCGAACCTGCAGCGCATCATCCCGGACTTGATGGATCACTTCGTGGCGATCCTCGCGCAAGAAAACTACAGCCGCGACAAACCCCATCCCGAGCCCTACCAGAAGGCTGCGGCGGCCATGGGCATCGAACCGCGCCACCTGATCGCCGTCGAGAACGCCACCCGCGGCGTACAAAGTGCCCAAGCGGCCGGGTACGGGGAGGTGTTGGCCATTCGCACCACCCTGCCCGCCGAGGCATTGCCCACCGCCAGCGTCGCAGACCACGCGGCTTTGCGCGTCGCGCTGCTGGACAAGCTTTGAAACATCCGGGCCCATCCCCAAGGGTGCGCAAGAAAGTCATCGGCGT
>JBFKXH010000126.1:0-4929 GCA_041638175.1 Thermoplasmatota archaeon | reverse complement strand
TTCAGCCGCGGTCTCGATGCGTGTGTTGAAGACTCCGTTCGGGCGCTGCGGGATCGGGAAGCCCCATTGTGCGATCGTGACGCGGCCGCCTCGTCGCCCATCCAGCACGGGCAAGTGGCTTGACGGGGGCACGTTGTACCGTCGCTTCTCCAGCACGTGGCGAATGGCCGGGTCGTCCATGGCGCCGTCGTCGAACTTCTTGATCAACCGGCCTGTCTTGGCATCCCAGACCCAGACCACGCGGCCGCACATCAGTCCGCGCTCCGCGGTCCCGTTTGGACATCGGCCCACGTCACGGCAGGGCCGACGGCTTCCATGGCGGGCGCATCATCGAACTTGGCGCTCCCAACGTCGGCTTTCAGCGGGTACGCCACCAATTCGTCATCGGGCGGCGCAGTCAAACAATCCCAGAGTTCGGCTTCATGATCAAGCGGGTTGAGCCAGACGTCCACGTGTTCGTCGTCCAGCTGGCCGATCATGCGGTCGTGGAATGTCTTGACGAACCGATTGGGTTCGATGGTCACCAGACTGAAAGCGCGCTCCCCCTTCTTTTCCCAATAACCGCCCACGAGCGCCGGGACGCACATGGCCGCGCCGTCAGCGCGTTCAATCCGAAAAGGCTGCTTGCCTTGGCCCAGATCGCCCCATTCCAGGATGTACGACACCGGTGCGACGCCGTGATGTCCGGGCTTGGCAAACATCCGGCTCCACATCTTGCCGGTCTCGAGGCGATCTGCGCGGGCGTTGAAGCTGGCAAAGCGTTTGCTGAACCCGAAGACGTGACGTTGCACTTGGGGCGCGCCGTCTTCCATGGTCAAGACAGGTAATCCCGTATGGGGTCGCACGTAGGGCCGATCCGCATCCTCGAAGACTACCTTGTAGCCGCGCAGGATGTCGCGCTTCTCGATGTCCGGGCCGCGGAGCCCGATCACGCCCGCCATCAGGTTCCCCCGAAGTCCAAGGTTGATTGTCCGCGTATTCCCGGCAGCGGCGAATCCATGGTCTCCGGCTCCCCGAGCGGCACCAAGTCTTCCATTTCCCGTCGGCCCTTGCCAAAGATGCGCCCGTCCACGGGGACCGCTTCCCATGCCTCGTTGGTCGGCGCACGCAGCAAGGCCATCGCCTCGTCAGCGCTGGCGTCCATCCAAGCGTCCATCACCTTTGCTTCCAAAGCGCAGACTTGGCGGGGGTGGTAGCGGCCAAAGAAATCGTTCGGGGTGGTCGTGATGATGGCTGCGCACAGGCGGGATTCTCCTTTCAAGTTGCGCGGCGCGCACAGCCCCGGCATGATGATGGGCTTGCCATCGCGACGACGAAACCAGTAGCTCCGCTTGCCCGCTGGCGTCTGGATCATCTCATAGACGCCCGTGCTGGCAAACAGGCATGGGCTTTTCCCGAGCATCTTGGACCAGAGGGGGCTGTTCTCCAATTTGTCGTCGCGCGCATTGCCCACCGGGCGCGGCCCGACCGGGAATCCCCACCGGGCGCGCACCAGGTCCCGACCCTCGGTGCCCCGGACCGCCACCGGAAGCGTGGTGGTCAGGCGGACCACCGGATGGGGGACCCATTCCCCCTCGTAGGCCCACTTTGCGCCCAAGGCGTCCTGCAACTCGATGTCCGAGGCGGTCAGTCCGATAAGGCCAGCCACGCAAGGGGATGGCCCGATCGATTTTGAAGGTGTTTCATGCGCCAACCCTATGAATCGGCGCCCAGTGGCCGCGCCGTGGACCCCCTTGCGGCTGCCAACGCCGTCCGCGCGTCGGCCAAACAAAGCACCGAGCTCTTCGGGACCGGCCTGCCGATGATCGCCAGCGAGAACATCGTCAGCCCTCGCGTCCAAGAGATGCTGGTCACGGACCTGCACGGGCGATACGCCGAAGGTCTCCCGGGTAAGCGCTATTACCAAGGGTGTGGGCCATTCGACGACATCGAAGCGCTGGGCATCGACTTGGCCAAGGACGTATTTGGAGCGTGCTTTGCCAACATCCAATCCACCAGCGGTACCAACAGCAACCTGGCCGTCCTCAAGGCGCTCACGAAGCCTGGCGATGCCATCACCGCGGTCAGCACCGCCGATGGCGGGCACATCAGCCACGCCAACATGGGGGCCGTCGGCATGCGTGGCCTCGACCTGCATACCTACCCCTGGATCGTCGACGAGATGCAGATCGACGTGGACGCTGCGGTCCAGATGGTGCGCGAAGTGAAACCCAAACTTGCCTTGTTCGGGCAGTCCATGATCTTGTTCCCCAATCCCATGAAGGAGGTCGCCCAGGCGGCCAAAGAGGAAGGCGCGGTGGTCATGTACGACGGCGCCCACGTCCTTGGACTCATCGCGGGTGGCCAGTTCCAGGACCCCCTGCGTGAGGGAGCAGACGTCATGACCGGCAGCAGCCACAAGACCTTCCCTGGCCCCCAGGGAGGTTTCGTCCTTAGTGACAACGATGATCCCAAGTTCCAACGCAAGCTCAACAGTGGCGTCTTCCCCGGTGTCTGCAGCAATTACCATCTGCATCACATGGCGGGCAAGGTCATCGCCTTGGCCGAGTTCCAGGCCTTCGGCAAGCAATACGCGGCCGACATCGTCGCCAACGCGCAGGCGTTCGGTGCAGCCCTCGCGGCCGAGGGATTCGATGTGCTGGGCGAAAGCCGGGGCTACACCATGAGCCACCAAGTGGTGACCCGGCACGGGGACATGGATTCCGGTGCAGGCGCAAAAGCGGCGCAAGCCTTGGAGGATGCGGGCATCATCACGAACATGAACATGCTGCCCGGGGATACCAAACCCTTGCAGCCCAGCGGTCTTCGCCTCGGCGTCCAGGAGCTGACGCGTGTCGGCATGGGCACGGGCGAGATGGAGCAGGTGGCCCGCTTCTATGGTCGGGTCCTGCACGACGAAGAAGACCCGGCCAAGGTGAAGGCGGATGTGGCCGCGTTCAAGGCGGAGTTCCAAGAAGTCCAGTATTGCTTCAACGAGAACCACCGCGGCGGCTACGCGTGGCACGACCTGGCATGAAGATCGCACTCACCGGCACTCCGGGCGCTGGCAAGACCACCGTGGCACGAGCCCTGGCGAGCATGGGGCACACGGTCATTGACGGGAACACGTGGTTTCGGGAGCAAGACCTGGTCGCGGGGCACGATGCCTTGGACCGCTCGGATGCGATCGACATCGAAGCAGGGCGGGGCCGTCTTCCGGACGGCATCTTTGACAGCCATCTTGGCCACCTTCTTGCACCCGACGTGGTCTGGTTGGTGCGCTGCGACCCCGCATTGATCCGGCAAAGACTGTCGAAGCGCGGCTACCATGCAAGCAAGATCCAGGAGAACGTGGAAGCGGAGGCCATGGACCTGATCTTGCAGGAGGCCCTCGGCGAAGGGGTCCCGGTCGTACAACGAGACGGCAGCCGTCGAAGCCCGGAAGCCCTGGCATCGGCGTTCGTGGAGACACAAGGCAAGCCTTTGAAAGGAAATGACATCGAAGAGGTTGATTGGAGCGATTCGCTCCTTGGGTGAACCATGGTCTTGGACAAACAGCGACATCGACTCGACTGGTGGCTCGTGCCGCTTGCCAAAGGCCTGCGCAACGTCAACCCCAACACGTTCACTTGGCTGAGCCTCGTGGCCGCCTTGGTCGGGGGCTATGCTTTCTACCGGTCTGGTCCCGGAGAACCCGGCATCTTCTGGCTGCTGGGAGGTTGGGCCCTCTTGATCACCAATTCCGTGCTGGACCTGCTTGACGGCAAGGTCGCCAAGATGACCGGCAAGCAGACTGCCAAGGGCGATTACCTGGACCACGCCATCGACCGGTTCTCGGATGTGGCCTTCCTTTCGGGCATCGCGCTCAGCGGTTGGGTCGATCACATCGAAGTGGGCCTGGCGGCCATTGTCTTCACGCTCTTGACCAGCTACCTGGGGACCCAAGCCCAGGCCGTCGGCATCGGCCGCAACTACGGGGGTCTGCTTGGCAGGGCTGATCGCATGGTCTTGCTCATCTTGATCCCGGTCGTGGAATACGTGAGCCACCTGTATGGTCTGACCTACCTGGCCGACGACGTGTCGTGGGCGGCATCGTACCTTGAGATCACCCTGTGGTACTTTGCCGTCGTCGGGCTGCTGACGACCATACAGCGATTCGCCGGTGGCTTGGCCGGCTTCGACGAAAACGGCGCTGTCAAGTAATCGCCACGGATTTACGTAAGTCTGGTCTGGCCCCCCTATGGAAGCGGTCATCCGCAAGCGGGTCACCAAGGTCGGCAGCGGCGCTTGGAGCATCTACTTGCCCAAGAAATGGATCGACGCCTGGACCCCGGCACAACAGGAAGGTCGCGAAGTGGATCTACGTTACATCAGCGAATCCATCCTCGTCACCCCGGTGCTCTCCGAGGAAGCGTACGAGGTCGAGGCACCCGACCAACCGGACGTGGTCCGAATGCTCCTGTTGTCCGGCTACATCCGAGGCTACAATCGGATCACCCTTCACCCGGCAGATCAATTCGGCAACGATACCATCGCCATGGCGCGTGATTTCCTGCGCCACCTGGATGAGCGCATCGTCGCGGACTGCCGACCCGATGCGATCCAACTCAGACTGCAAGCCGACATGGGCAGTGACGCAGACGCCGCCGACGTGCTCGGCGTACTCGCGTCAAAGGTCTCCGAGACCCTCCGTCTAGCCGCCGATGCGATCGCCTCCTATGCCCACGACCCGGACCGGACCCTGCATGCTTTGCGCTTGCTGCGTGACACGAAGCAAGAAGACGTGGACCGACTCTTCTACCAGGCGGCACGATTGGTCGCCACCCTCGGCATCCCGCTCGAGTCGGTCAGCCAGTACCAGTTGCTCGGCCTCGTGGCGTCCGACCTACAACGTGTCTCGGAACAAGCGACGCGCATGGGGCAGACCATCCTCAAGGACCTGGGCCTCGA
>JBFKXH010000125.1:0-5038 GCA_041638175.1 Thermoplasmatota archaeon | reverse complement strand
CCGCCGGCCAACAGGACCACGGGACCATGCTCATGGGCAGTTTCTTTCGCGCCTACCTGCAGGACGAATGGCGCCTGATGCCATACCTTGCCGGCATCGAACCATGGCCCATGGCGATCGGCACGAGTTTTTCACCCCCGATGGACCGGCCAGGAGCGCCGCCGGTGCCCAAGCATCAAGGCCACTGGCTGTCGGGCGACCTGACCCACGGAGACGTGACCGTCAGCGACTGCGTGGGCACAGCATGCCCCGCGACGCGGACCTAGTCGCAAGCCCAAATGAAGCGCGTGGAATGGCAGGGAGAGGGTTCATGGCACATGGACCTGGCATGGGCCGACCATCACCTGCACAGCATCCGCATCGCCGTGGACCCAGAACATGGCGGCGCGGGCAACGTGACACTCCACATCGGAGAGGACCAGTTCGTCCTCGCCGATCTGGGGGTGGGCGTACTTCCCGGCGACAGCCACCGCAAGACCCTGTTGCAGACCGTGTACCTTCCCTCCGGGGTATCGGGGGACGTGGTCTGGCGCTTCCAAGGAACCGGGGCGATGCAAGTGGCCGATGGGATCATCATGGACCCGTTCTGAGCGAAGGTCAATCCAGGTAGGCCAGTTGTGCTTCCACGATCTCCTTGCTGGACTCGCACAGGGCGTAGTCGGCCAACGGTTCCGCGTTGACCTTCCAGAAGGTGTCCGCCCAGGGGACGCACCGAAGGATCTGTTTGGCGCGCCGGGTCTCTCCGACGATGTGCAGCGCGGCACACACCGCTTCGATCGTTGACAATTCGAACGGGGTGCCGTACTTGGCGGGGTTGCCTGCGACCAGAAACGGCAATGCCCGGCTGCGGACTTCGCCTTGCAGCAGGGGAAAGGCCGCCTCTGCTTGGGCCCAGCTACAGTCCAATGCGACCAGGCCTTGCCGCTGCATGGTCGGCAGGTCTTCCTTGCTCAGCGCTTTTTTGGCAAACGGGTTGAGAAGGACGCTCTGGCGTGGGACCTTCTTGATGTCGTCCACGATGCGAGCATGACCGTGCTTCTTCATGCGAAGCGCCGTGTTCTTGCGCGGGTCATCTTGGGCAGTGTAGTACACCACCACGTCCACGGTACCCTTCATCCTTGTCGCCAACCACGCAGCAAGAGTGCAAAGAACCTCGGTTCGGCAAGGAGCGTCGGCACGACGAGGCGGCTCGGGTAATCGATGTCCCCGACGCGCTCGATGACGGCCCGGACGCGCGGCTTGTTGCAAAGCCGTGCCAAGGCGTTCAGGTCTTGGTCTCGTAGACCGCGGTAGATGCGCCGAAGCAGGTCTCCCTTGCGCAACTCACGTGCGATGGTCCTGCGCACACGGCGCTCGTAGCCCGCCAGGTCACCCCGGCTCAGGCGGTCTGTTCGCAGACGAGGTGAAACGATCCGTGCCAGGTGCTCGGTGGCGACCAATCCCATGTAGATGCCGCCACCGCTGGTCGGTTTGGCCATGCCGGCTGCATCACCGACCAGCATGACCCGATCGTCGACGAGCCGATCGCGAAGCCCGAGCGGAATGCCGCCGATGATCGGGTAGATCTCCTTGGTGCCAGCAAGATACGGGCTGGATTGTGGATCACTGAACATCCGCTCATAGTAGCGCTTCGCCGCAGCCTCACTGAGGCCCGGTGCGACGGCCAGGCCGGCTCGTACTCTGTCACCACCCACCGGGATGATCCAACTGAAGAAACCTGGCGCCTGCGCGTCGCCCGCGAACATGGGAATGATCTGATCCCCTTCCGGCAGGCTGGCGCCAGACAGTTCGACCTCGTAGGCACTGACGGTCTCGCGGATCGCCGGGAACCCGAACCACCGAGCGACCGAACCGCGGATGCCGTCTGCGCCAATGATGAGGCGGCAAGTGACCTCCTCGCGCCGCCCATCGTTTTGCAGGACCACGCTCGCTCCGGCGGGGCCGGCCTCGGCCGCGACCGCCTTTGTGGCAACAAGCAGTTCGACCCCCGCATCGATCGCCGCTTGCGCCATGCGCTGGTCGAACGCCGCCCGATCCATGGCCTGGGCCTGGACCTGCTTCGTCTCGATCTGCAGGGTCGTGCCATCCGGGGCGTGGATCTTGGCGCCGTGCAGGTCGTTCTGCCATAGGTCGCCGATGGGAAAGGGTGTGTGGTCGAACAAGCGAGGGGCCACCAATCCGGCACACTGCACAGGAACGCCCACCTCGGGGTGTTCTTCGAGCAACAGGACCTTGTGGCCGTCTTGGGCCAAAAGCCGCGCCGCGTTGCTGCCCACGGGTCCAGCGCCGATGACCACCACGTCGTAGTCCACGCCGGGCAGACGCGCCGCCGGGCTAAGAATGGTGAAGGTGTCGAGGGACGTTGTCAAGGAAGCCGTGGGCCCGAGCCAAGAGTGCGTCGACCTCGGCGGGCGTCAGGTTGGTCTGCTTGTGCATGATAAGGCGGGGCCCTGCCCATTGGAGCGTCTCGTCGTGCTGGAGCAAGTATTCCATCATGCGGGCATCGATGACGTCGTAGGCGAACTTGCGATCAGTACACTGGACCCAGAACCGTTTGCTGAATTCGTGGCTCTCAAAATCGATGTCCTCGCCGCCAAGGGCATCGATGATCTTGTGGCCCAAGTGTTCTCGCTCGATGGACAATGGGTGAGCATTCACCTCGGTGTGCATCTCGATGATGGCAAACCGGTACGTGGTACTGCTTTTGCCGTTGCTCACCGTATACTGGTACTGGAAGATGCGGAAGCGCCGATCCCGGTCGTGGCCGTCCATGACATGGAGGGCGATGCGGGATGAGCCGATGCCGAACGGACGGAAGCCCTTGTACTCCTTCGGAAGCCGGCGGTCCTTCTCCCGGTAGGTCCAGCCACGTTCGCCGGCGAGAGCCTGCAGGGCTTCGCGGTTGCGTCGGGCCAAGATCCAAAGTCTGATGACCAGCGCCAGGGCGCCGCCGAAAATGAGCAAAAAGACCCCGAACAGAAGGAACGCTTCAAGCAAGGGCGACCTCAGGGAGTTTCACGGTATGTGCGCGGAAGAAGGGGATCACCGGGGCCCGATACAGCTTGGCAAAGACCGTCCCGGGAAACTGCCGGCCAAGGTCACGGTGGTCGCGCACATTGGCATTGTAGAAACGTCGGGCAGCCTGGATGCGGTCTTCGGTGATGGCCAGCTCGTGCTGGAGCTTCAGGAAATTCGTCGAGGCCTTCAGTTCCGGATACGCCTCGGCCACGGCAAGCAGCCGCTCGACGCCATAGGCGACCGCGTCCTCGGCGGTCCGCCGCGCCTTCACGTCCTCGGCTCGGCGCGCGGCGCGCCGCGCCTTGGTGACCTCCTCCAAGACACTCTTTTCGTGGTTCGCGTATCCTTTCACGGCCTTGACCAGGTTGGGGATCAGATCGGCGCGCCGCCGAAGCTCCGTATCGACGTTCGCCCAGGATTCGTCACACCGGTTCTCCAGGACAGCGAAACGCCGCTGGTAATAGATCAGGAGGATCGCGCCCAGCAGTAACGGGAGGACGACGAACAGCCACCAGGCCATGCGTGTCCGATGCCGTGGTCCTTTAAATCGGACCGGCATCGAAGCATCGTGGCCGTGGAACGTCTGCAACTCTACACGCTCATCGGAGTGGCATTCTTGCTGCTTGTGGTGCTGTCGTACAACAACATGATGGCCAAGCAAGAGCGGACCCGCGCGCCAGCCGCAAAACCGGAGGAAGAGACCGGGGATTGGCTGTGCAAGTTCGCCACCCACGAAGGAGACGTGGTCGGCGAATCGGTCGCCGTGGACGGGGACCGGCTGATCCTCAAGCAGTCTGGTACCTTCAAGTCGGTGGCCTTGTCGGCTGCGACGGTCGTCGGCGACGAGATCCACCTGAGCGGCGACATCGACTGGGACGCCAGCCGGGAAGCCGGCGCTGCGTGGCATGTCGCGAACACCAAAGGCCAAGACGATGCGGTCACGCAGCATTTGACGCGCAGCGAGGACGTCAAGGCCCCCGCCCTTGAAGCGATGCAGGACCGGGACGAGCACCGGCCGACCCATGCGCCGGGGCTGGAATCGGACAGCGAAGAATGACCCACAAGCTGGTCATCGTCACGCGCAGGGACCTGACGCTGAGCAAAGGCAAGCTCGCGGCCCAGGTCGGCCACGCCAGCGTGGATTGTGCCCTCAAGGCGCAGAAGTACGACCGCCGCGGCTTCGATGCCTGGTACCAAGCAGGCCAGAAGAAGACGGTCCTCAAGGCCGGATCCGAGAAGGACTTCCACATCCTCAAGGTGGCCGCCGAGAAGGCAGGATTGAGCACGGCGCTCATCAAGGATGCCGGTCACACCGAGATCGCCCCAGGCACGGTGACCGTTCTCGGCATCGGCCCTGGCCTGGAAGCGACCATCGACAAGATCACGGGCCACTTGGCACTCCTTTGAGCGGCCCCGCCAGACCCCCTTTTTTCCATTCGACACTTGCGTAACGTCTCCCCGCGTTCAAGTGGGGCAACGGTTCATCGGGGGCGATGCGAATCTACATCGCTGTTGCCATGCTCGCCCTCATGCCATTGGCTGCTGGGCTGAGCAATCTCGAGACCACGCCCGTGATGCCGACCAGTAATGGCCAGGCGATCGTCGGCTTTGAAGAAGGCATGCTTCCCGACACGGTGCCCGGCGCATGGATCGGTGGCCTTGAGGTCAAGCTCGTCGAACCCCGGATCGACTATCTGGTCGTGTACGCCGACGACCTGCACACCGTACGTGAAGCCATGGCCCACATTCCAGGTGTCGCCTACATCGAAGACGACCCGTTGATGAGCGCCTTTGCGGTGCCCAACGACAGCCGCTACAGCCAGCAATACGGGCCAGCGATGATGGGC
The DNA here is from genome assembly GCA_041638175.1 of Thermoplasmatota archaeon. Classification (GTDB taxonomy): domain Archaea; phylum Thermoplasmatota; class E2; order JACPAO01; family JAHFTW01; genus JBFKXH01. Next base: position 173 of record JBFKXH010000125.1, on the reverse strand, counting down.
GCCCACACAGCCTGGGACGCCGCCGGTTGGGGCAGCAGCGACATCACAGTCGCGGTCCTGGACACGGGCATCCGAGCCACCCACCAGGACCTGTCTGCCAACTACATCGGTGGGTACGATTACGTCAACAACGACAACAACCCCAACGACGACTGCGGCCATGGCACCCACGT
>JBFKXH010000124.1:0-5053 GCA_041638175.1 Thermoplasmatota archaeon | reverse complement strand
CGACGAAGATCGCCAGGATGGCAAGGCTCGTCGCCAAGGCCTGGCTGCGTACCCCGAGCAAGTAGCTGAAGCTGAAGATGAAGAACGCCCCGAAATCGGTGATCGCTGAGAACAAGATGGCTTTCCCGGTCGTGCGGTAGGTCTCGCTGGGCCGTCCGGTCTTGAGGATGTTCCAACTGAGATGCGCTGCATAATCGCTGCCGATGCTCGTGATGAAGATGATGGGCAGGATCAGGCCGGGCCCGACGAGGATGTCGAAGAACGGCAGGATCCCCAAGAACCAGGTCGTGGTGAAGAACATGGGCGTAAGGAACGCCAAGGTCGCCCGGATGCTTCGGGTGAACGTGTACATGAGGATCGTCCCGACCACGGCACTGACGGCAAAGAGCACCTTGAGCCAATAGAAGCCGAAATCCAGGTACTGGTAGAGACCGCTGCTCAGGCCGTTGACATGCACACTGACGTCATCCGGCCGCAAGTGCTCCTGGCTGGCCACTACATCCAACATCATCTGGTTGATCCCGCGCAAGGTCTCGATCGAACGGCTGCCGCCATCGTTCACCAGGACATTGATGATCGTCACCGAGCCGTCCTGGCTATACAGGAAATCGACCAGCGGCCGCCACGCGATGTTTGCTTGCATGGCCGCGATGTCCGCTTCGATCGAGGCCCGATCCGTCGGCGCCGAATTGCGCACATGGTCATCGGCCCCTACCCATGCGGTCGGTTCGGGCGAACTCGGATCGTGGACGGGTGCCGTCGGATCGGCCAAGATCGCCGCCAAACCACTTTGCGCCAACGGCTGGGCCGCGTTGGCCGTATTTCCCAACACCTCGTAGGCGCCCAGAAGTACGGTCAATGAATTGACGTGCGCGCGGGATTCCACGTACTTGGTCTGATTCATGAACTCCTCTTCCAAGGCGCGGATGTAATGCAACGTCGCAGGGTCGGTCAGGTCCCCTTCAATGATCACCAGTTCATCGGCACTCCCCTGTTGCCGCTCCTTCAGGCGGTTGTAAGCCTGGATGAAATCATCCTCTTCCGGAAAATTGCTGCTCGTCAGGTCCGTGAAGTATTGCAGGTTGCTGGTGTTCACCCAGAAAACGCCCGAAAGCAAAACGAAGATGCCGAGGCTGACGACCTTGCGCTTGTTGACGGCGCGGTAGATGGCCGGCATGATCCGGCTGGGCTTGAAGGACACGTGCAACCGATCTCCAAAAAGGGCTGTCGCAGCCGGGATGAACGTCAAGGACAAGATGGTCACGGTGACCATGGCGAAGGCGCTGCTGATCGCCAAGTGCTGCATGCTGATGCTGGTGCTGAGCAACATGCTCAGGATGCCCGCCACGCTGGTCGTCGTGGCCAGCACCATGGCCACGCCCGCGCGCCCGCCGACGGCGCGGAACGTTTCGCGAAGGCTCAAGCCTTTGCTACGTTCCTCCGTGTACTCATTGAGCACGTGGATCGCATAATCCACGCCGTTGCCCACGATCAGCGGGATCATGGCGATGTTGGCGCTCGTGAACGGGATCCGTAACCACCCCAGCAGGCCGACCGTGGCGGCGGCCGCGATCAGCAAGCTCGTGATGCCGATGATCGCCGAGCCTGGGTTTCGCAGGCCGATCCACAAAGCAAAGAAAATGAACAGGAACGCTGCCGGCACAAAGACCGGCAGTTCCTCCTTGAGGTGCCCCTCGAACTTGGCCAGACCCGACTGGGGCCCCATGTTGTAGATGTACTCCTCTTTCCAGATGTCGTACTGGGCAGGGATCGCTCCCGCCTCGACCGCCTGCCGGTATTCGATCACCGCTGCCGTCAGGTCCCGGCCGATGCGCTTGGTCTCATCCGAGTCCAACGCGGCGATGTTGTATTGGATGACCATCACCGTCGACTGGTAATCCGGGTTGCGGATCGTCAGTTCGATGTTCGACTTGACCGTGTTGTTTGCGATGCCCCAAAGCACCTCGAACTCGGCCCGACCGGCCGGATCCTCGGACGGCATCTCGTAGTAGGATTGGTCATTGTCATTGACGACGACACGGACTTGCTTGACCACATGATGCAGGCCGACCCCGCCGGTCAGCTCGGGGACCCGATCATGGATGAAGCCCCAGGCATATTCCTCCGCCCGGATCGCATCCTGCTGCCGAACGTCCGTGATCCCCAGCGGACCCGCCTTCTCTGGATCGATCTCAAAAAGGACCGCCTCCAGCGTGGATACGCCGGGCAACTTGTCCATGACCCGGTCCATGGCCCGCTTGTTCGGGTTGGATTCCGGCAGACCATCGGTCAGTTCCTGGTCGATCTGGGTGTTTCTGACACCGATCAACAGGGTGCCGGTCACGAGCAATGTCAGCATGACGACGAGCTTGGCGTGCCGTACGCTGCCGCTGGTCACACGACCGATGACGTCCCCTACGCGGTCCCCTGGTAATCGACGCTCCCCACCCATGACCGCGTTCGGAGACATACGGAGCCGTATAAGCCGTGGGGGCAGCCACAATCTTTGAGAACCGACCGCGATGCCAGCCCGTGACAAGCCTGCGCGTCCTGCACATCGAGCCAAATCTGGGAAAGCAACGACTTCTCCATGCTTTTCTTGCAGATGGCCGGGCGCTTCCCGGCCATTGGTCGGTCGACCATGTGGGGAACCTGGTCTCGGCCATCAACGCCCTGGGCGCCCATGCCTACGATCTGATCGTCGTCAACCCCATGCTCTCCGATGTCTCCGGGCGGACTGCCGTGGAACATGTCCGTATCGCGGCTCCCGAAACGCCCATCCTTGCGTTGATCCCCATGGAAATGACGCTGGCCCGCGACGTCACTCTCGGCGGAGCCGACGAGGTCATCGTCGCCGAAGGCCTGACCCTCAATCGGATCGCCATGGCCGTGACGGTGGCCTTCACGCGGAAACACGGCGCCGCCGTCGGCGAGTTCCTGGAGACCCCGATCAAAGTGACCGTCAGGCAATGACGGACGCCATCAATAAATAGGGCCTGGCTCCATGGGAGGACCCTTGGGTCACCGCCAGCACCAGGCCATCATTTATCGCTCCAGCACCGAGTTCGCGGGAACGATCCTCTCGCAGGTCAAGCCCGCGTTGGAACAAGGCGGCAGTGCCATTCTGCTGTTGAACCACGCCAACCGCGTCGCAGCTTCGCGCGCCTTGGAGCTCGCTGACCTGGATACTGCCCGCGTGCAGATCCTGGATGCAGATTTCTTTGCCAGTGCATTCCGAAAATCCTACCCAGACAACCTGGAAGCCTTCCGAAAGACACTGGGCTTCTACGTCAAGTCTGGCGAATCGTCGGCCAGTGGCCGCGTGACGATCGTGAGCGAATTGGCAGCCATGTTGCTTGCTTACGGCTTGCAGCGCGAATGTCAGGCCCTGGAATCCATGTTCGACCAGACCATCGGCGCACGGCCCCACGAACACTGGTGCATCTACCACGAGGCGTCCCTTGATGAAGAGCAACGTCCCCAGGTCTGGTCGGTGCACACAACGGATTCAGCCGCGGAATCTCTGGTCAGTGCTTCGAGGCACGACCACGGCGTGCGCAATTGAGTGCGGGGACCGGGATTTGAACCCGAGTTGATGCCTTGGCAAGGCATCGTGATACCACTACACTATCCCCGCGTGTGGTGTGGCCAAGAGGCGCATTCGCGGCCAAATGGGGCCCCTATTTGAGGACTCCGCTGCGACCTAGGCCACCTGCAGTACGCCCTGCACGTCGAACGGCTGCTCGTCGCTCAGCCCATAGTACACGCCTTCATGGAGCTCGTCGAGCATGTACCCGTACGCCCACATGCGCAGCACGGCACCCGCGTCCACGGGCCCCGTCAGGTCGTGCTCGAGTGGGCTGGCGCCGAACGTCTCGCTGCTGCGGACCGCACAGACGTCGCACCCTGGCGTGTAGATCCGATAGCCGAACGCCAACTGCTGCGTCACTTGGGACTTGGGCTCCCACGCGAGCTCGATCACGCCCGTTACGTTGCCGACGGGCAAGGAGATCTCCGTGACCTGGTCATACACCCCTTCGTCCGGGGCGTAGACACATTCGTTGGTCTGGTTCCAGTCGCAGATCCAGAACCCCCGCTCGAGGCTTCCCTCCCAGTTGAGGGGCCATGACACGGGCTCCACCTCCTCCGCGACCGATAGGTCTTCGGTTTCGCTGGACGGCTCCGGGGCCAACACCGGCTCCTCATTCGTCGACGTGCCGGCACAACCAGCCAGCAACAGGAAGATGATCCAGCGCATGGACGCCCCTTCCGGTTCACGGTTCTTTGGCCTTCCGGCCACGTTGTGCAAGGTTTGCCCCTCAGCCCGCCCGTCTTCTCATCAAAGATCAGCTTTGGATTCAATCATCACTGGGGCAATCCGCCCACAGCCGCGTCGGCTATAACTTGGTGGGCGCCTTGCGGGGTGTGGATGCACGACTGGGGCTCTCGTTCGTCGCCAAACGTGCCGGGCGTCGCCAACCCGCGGCCCACTGGGCCCATGTCATGTCCCTTGAATTGGGGTGGATGAGCCCCAAGGATGCCAAGCGGTTCGTGGCGAGGGCGGTCGAAGGGGGCTTGCTGCGACCCGATGGCGATGACCTGGTGCTGTCATTTTCGCCGCACGATGAACCCCTGCCACGGGATTTTCGTCTAGACCCCGATGCAGACATGGGCCGACCCGATCCGTTCATGGATTGGGTGCAGCGGGTGGCCCAGACGACGGGTGACGAGGTCGGTGAGGTCCTGGCCAGGGTGGCTGCGCGGCAAGAAAGTCACTTCCTGGATGCCCTCACCGCGGTCTTGTGCTTGGCCCACGAAGCGGGCCTCGAGGTCGGCGCTACATGAGGATGATGGGCACCGTCAGGCTGCCTGCCAAGTGGACGCGACGCACGCCCAGAGCAAGAGGAGTCCTCCCGACCACGGCGCTGACGATCAAAAGCAGCACGCCCCAGGCGCCGGTCAGACCCCAGGTCAGCGCGACGAGCAGGATCAGGACCCCCCCGTGCAGCCAACGGGCTGGAAGGTAGGCGGCGCGCCGCCACAGTGGCTCGAT
>JBFKXH010000123.1:0-5099 GCA_041638175.1 Thermoplasmatota archaeon | reverse complement strand
GACCATTATGGCAGCTGGGACCATTCGAGAGGACATCGACGGACCTGTGGCACCCACCATCCACCCCACAGCGGTCCTCGCACCCGGGGCGGTGGTGATCGGGCAGGTCACCATCGAAGCCGAGTGCTTCATCGGGCCGAACGCCGTGCTGCGCGGCGACATCGAACCCATCATCATGCGACGGGGTAGCAACCTGCAGGACAATTGCACCGTGCACACGGAGAGGGGCAGGCCCGTCGAGATCGGGCCAGATGTCAGCATCGGGCATGGCGCCGTCGTCCATGGCGCGACCATCAAGGAGCGGGCTCTCATCGGCATGAACGCGGTGATCCTCAACGGCGCGGTCGTGGGCGAACATGCCCTGGTCGGCGCCTTGACCTTGGTCCCTGACAACTTTGAGGTGCCTGCCCGCAGCCTCGCCGTCGGCACGCCGTGCCGGATCGTCAAGGAGGACGATGCCCGCATCGCCAAGATGGCCCATGCGAACACGGACCGCTACCATCGCTATCGTCGGGAACACCTGGCGGGCATGTGGCAGACCGTGACCGGCCCCCTCAACGACCAAGGCACCTTCACGCCGCCAACCCTTTGACGGGCTGCTGACTGGCGCGGTCGTGGTCTTCATCGCTCCGTTTCGCGCTTTGCGTTACGTCGACCAAGACATGGGGGCGGTCACCAGCCCGCCCCATGATGTCATCACGCCTGAAGAACGCGATGCCTTCATCGCCCATGACCCGAACAACATCTGTCAGGTGATCCTGCCGCCGGGCGGGGATGAAAAGTACGCCCATGCCCGGGATACGCTCGCAAAATGGCAGCAAGAAGGTGTGATGACACGGGATGGAGCGCCCGCCTTGTACCAGTACGAGATCCATCACCCGGGTGGCGTGATGCGGGGCTTCTTTGCGCGCATCGCCATCGATCCAGAGTACGAGACCATCCGCCGTCATGAGAAGACCTTGCCCAAGAAGCGCAGCGACCGCCTCTCTCTGCTGGAGGCGACCTCCGTCAACACGGAAAGTATCTGGATGCTGTACCGGGACGAACGGGGCTGGGTCGATGAGATCCTCACGTCCAACGCCAGTGACCCCCTGGTACGGTTCACCGATGAAGAGGGGTACACACACGTGCTGTATCGGGTCGACCGTCCGGAAGCGGTACAAGAGATCCAAGCACAATTCGAAGACCGGACGGTCGTCATCGCAGACGGGCACCACCGGTATGCGACCCAGTGCAAACGCTATGCCGAGACGGGCAAGGAAGAGGATGCCAGCATGCTGGTCTGCTTGGTGCGCGACACGGACCCCGGCTTGGCCATCCGACCGACCAATCGGCTCCTTCGACGACTGCCGTTTGAAACCGTAGAGGCCGCCTGCCGGGCCACGGACTGGGACGTCGAGCCTCTCACGCTGCCTGAGGGTGCTGCCAAGGCGGTGGCGATCCGGGCCGCCATCACGGACGCGCAGACCGTCGTCGCGTTGGGGCCAGACGGGGCATTTCGACTTCGGGCGCCATCGGTCGCAGACGAAGGCCGTGGCCGCCTGGACCATCTTGCTGTCACGATCCTGCATGACCGGTTGTTGAGCAGACACTGGGGCGTCGACATGGAAGACGTGGAGTCCTACCTGCACTACAGTCGCAGCGACGAGGAGACCGTCGCCCAGGTCGAAGGCGGCGACTATCCATGCGCGGTGTTCCTGGCTGGCGAGCCCGTGGATGCGGTCCTGGATGTCGCCATGGCGGGGCACGTCATGCCACAGAAGGCCACGTATTTCGTGCCCAAACTGCGCAGTGGACTGCTGCTATCGCCGTGCGATGAGGCGCTGCCTCATGCCCTCGATGCCGGCCTGGAGTCCGGTCCGGCGGATTGGCGCTCGCCGTTCTAGAACGGGTCCGGGTCGCCCTGGATGAACGACCATTCGCCGGGGACCTGAGCGTAGTAGAAGTTCGATTGGAAGATCTCCACTTCTTGTTGCACGGTGACACTTGACGCACCGGCACCCAGCATGTTCCATAGGTCGTCGCGGCCTTCCGGATCGATCTGCGGCGGCCCGTTCGATTCTTGCATGCCGGGACAGTTGACCCCCACATCGCACTGCAGGCGCCACGGCATGGGGCCACGGTGCGTGGCGAACCAGTGGCCCGCACCCTCGCGCGCCGCATAGCTGACCGTGAGGCCCAGCTCTTCGCCGGTCCCGGCCGCACTGGTCTCCCAGGACATTTCCCACACGATGCTGGACCAGCCGGGTCCGACACCGCTCTGGTATTCCCGTTGGTCGACGATGCCCGTGACCTGGGGCACGCAGCCTCCTGGGCAGCAGCTTGGGTCCACATTGCCGCAGATGCGGGTGTAGTCGTTGACGCAGGTACTGCTCACACTGAAGCTGTAGGCGCAGCCGATGAAGGCCTGGTAGTAATCGGTCACGTAGTAGGGGTCCATGGCGAACAAGCGGTTGAGCTGGACCTTGATGATCTCAGGACTCTCCTCGCCCGCCTCGACCACGACGCCGGCCTGGGCACTCTCGTGGTTGGCCTTGCTGATGGTCAGGAAATACGAGCCGGGGGCGATCTTCGAGAACGTGAAGCGCCCTTCCTCGTCCGTCTCGGTCGTCAATGTCTCGCTGCCAAGGGGCAGTTCGACGGTGGCGCCGGCGATGGGTACGATGGCGTCGTTGACCACGACGCCGCGGATGCCGCCCAGTTCGTCCGTGACCTCGACTTCGAGGGCCGGATCGTCTTCGACGGCTGTGTCTTCACTCGTTGCATTTTCGGCGCACCCTGCCAATGTGATGGCAAGGAGGCAGAAACCGATCAAGAGGCGCATGGGGGGGCCATTCGGGGTTGTACTTTTAGCCATTGTTTCACCTTGAGTAGGGGTTGGTGTCGCCGGCGAGGTAGCTCCAACCTTCAGGGACGGTCGCATAGTAGAACTGGGTCTGATACACGTCGAAGCCTTGATCGATCGCGAAACCAGGGGGCACGCACCAGAGGACACACTCTGCATCGGACGGCGGCCGGACACTCGTGAAGTAGGACATGTCCTTCCATCCTTCTGCGGGGATCATTTTTGGCTCGACGGAGCCGACCGGGTCTCCAGGACCCGTGAATTGTTCGCCCACGTTGATCTGGAAGCGCAGGGGCGATTCGGATTGGTAATTGGCGAACCAGTGGCCGCCTTCCCTTTCGGGCTTGTAGGTGCTCACCACGATGCCCATCTCTTGGCTGGTGCCGGTGGCGGACGTCTCCCATTGCATCTCAAAGACCAGGTTCTGCCACCCTTCGGCCACATCGCTGTGGAAGGTGCGCTCCTGTGTGAGTTCGACGCCATATTGGCTGCCATCGGTGGACGGGATCTCTTCAACACCCGTGTAGCCGGCCAGGAAGCTCCCGATGCCGTTGTCATGGCAGGAACTACTCGAGTAGAGGTAGCCTGGCATGTTGCCCTGGCTGCACGTGAACGAGCCGGAATTGGGGATCGTCACCGCATACGGGTCCTGCTTGAACTGGCGATCCAGTTGGACCTTGACGATCTCGGGGGCCTCGACGCCGGCCACCACTTCCACATTGAACTGGACTTCCGCATGGAGGTCCTTGCTCACCGTGCCGAAGTAGGTCCCGGGGATGACCCGGCTGAAACCGAACGCGCCGTTCTCGTCCGTGCTGGTCGTCAACTCCGTATTGAGGATCGAGATCGTTGCGCCGGCCACGGGTACGATGGCGTCATTGACCACGACACCACGGATGGCGCCGGTGTCATCGGTGACCTCTACAGCGACCGTCGGATCGTCGGTGCTGGTGGTGGCGGGTTTGGATTCGTCTGCACAGCCAGCCAAGGCAAGGCTGACCAACACGAGGGTGACCCCAATTCGCATACAGGGTAGCCCTACGGCCCCCTTTTAGTCAGTTGCTGTCACGTTGTGTAACTCAGAACGGGTTTCCGTCCCCAGCGAGTACGGACCAACCTTCCGGCGCCCCAGCGTAGTAGAATTGGGTGTGCCACGTCTCGAAGCTCTGGTCCAGGGCCAATCCGGGGGGCGCGCACCACCACAGCACGCACGCCGCATCGGCCGGCGGCCGCACAGAGATGTAGTACGACATATCGACCATGCCTTCTGCGGGGATCGGCCCCATCGGACCGGACCCTTCCTGGGCTGTGGCGTGCATTTCTCCTACGTCCAGTTGGAACCGCATCGGGTTTTCGCTTGCCACACTAGCAAACCAGTGGTTGGTGTTGCGTTCAGGCTTGTAGGTGCTGACGCTCATGCCCATCCGTTCGCTCGTCCCCTGGGCGGTGGTCTCCCAGGACATCTCAAAGATCAATGTCTGCCAGCCGGCCTCGACGTTGGCATGAAAATCACGCTCCTGTTCCAGCTCGACGCCATAATCATCCAGGTCGATCACGAAGAAGCTGTGGCACGGGCTGCTGCTGTACACGTAGCCCGGCATCCCGGCTTGGCTGCAGGTGAAGAACCCGGCTGCGTAGATCGTGTGCATGTACGGGTCCGCCTGGAAGAGGCGATTGAGTTGGACCTTGACGATCTCTGGCTCCTCCACACCGGCGACCACTTCGACGCCGAACTGCACCTCTTCGTGGCCGCCTTTGGTGACGGTTCCGAAATAGGTACCCGGTGTGACCCTGCTGAAGGCGAAGCCGCCGTTCTCGTCCGTCGTCGTGGTCAGTTCCGTGTTCAGGAGGGCGACCGTGGCCCCGGCGACCGGCACAATCGCATCGTTGACCACGACGCCCCGGATGCCTCCGGTGTCATCGGTGACTTCGACCTGTAGGTCTTGGCCTAGTCCGTCCTCCGCTCCGGCAATCTCTCCCGCATCCTCGGCGCAGCCAGCCAACGCGACCGCCACAAGCACTACGACCCAGCGCATGCGAGCGCATCACGGGCTGGCAAGAAGAAACTTGCTCTCGGACGCCTATTCGGGGACCGGGTACTGATCCTTGTCTTGGAGATTCCATCCTTCTGGCGGCGAATAGTGGTGGAAGAAGCTCGTGAAGATCTGGAAATCGACCCCTAAGGCGTGATGGACGGTGGTCGCACCGTCGGTGAACGGGATGAAGCCACGGATGGCGACGTCTTCACCATCGG
>JBFKXH010000122.1:0-5174 GCA_041638175.1 Thermoplasmatota archaeon | reverse complement strand
GCTCGGCAGTACACGTCATGCCTGCGGTCTGGGTATGGAACCGCAACCATTGCGCGCGTGGGTTGGTGACGCCTTGTTCTTGCATGAAGCGAGCCCAGATGCGGCGCGCGGCACGATACTTGGCGATCTCCTCGAAGAAGTCGTTGTGCGCGTTGAAGAAGAAGCTGAGGCGCATCCCGAAGGTGTTGGGGTCCAGGCCCCGGTCGATGCCGCGGCGCACGTAGTCCATGCCATTGGCCAAGGTGAACGCCAATTCCTGGACCGCGGTGCTGCCGGCCTCACGGATGTGGTAGCCACTGATGGAGATCGGGTTGAAGCGAGGCGTATGGCGGCTTCCCCACTCGAAGGTGTCCAGCACCAGTTCCACGCTTGGCTCAGGTGGGAAGATGAACATCTTCTGCGCCTGGTATTCCTTGAGGATGTCATTCTGGATCGTGCCGGTCACTTGCTCGAAGGGCACGCCTTGCCGCTCGGCGGCCGTCAGGTACATGGCCCAGACCATCGGCGCAGGGCCGTTGATGGTCATGCTGACCGATACATCGTTCAGGGGAATGCCGTCGAAGAGGCGCTCCATGTCACGCGCGGTGTCGATGGCGACGCCCACTTTGCCCACTTCGCCCAGACTGTACTCATGGTCCGAATCGAATCCCTGCAACGTCGGGAAATCGAACGCAGTCGAGAGCCCGGTCTGGCCGTGGTCAAGGAGGTACTTGAACCGTGCATTGGTCTCCGCAGCGGTCCCGAAACCCGCAAACTGTCGCATGGTCCAAAGGCGTCCGCGGTACATGGTCGGCTGGCAACCGCGCGTGTACGGGAACTCGCCCGGGAACCCCAGGTCGTTCTCCTCGTCAAAGCCGATGGCATCCAAGTCTGCCTGGCTGTACAGCCGCCGGACCTCCCGGTCGCTCAGGTTGACGAATCGCGGACGTCGTTCTGGGAATCGCTCAAGGGCCGCCTTCAACGTCGTCTCTTCCCACCGTTGCGCGTCGGAAGCATGGGCGGTCTGGGTCATGGCGGTGCGATGGCGGTTCGCCGGATAAGTCTGGGGGACCACAACCTTCCTGTGGTCCTTGGGGGTTGGAGCCGCATTGATCACGATCACGTGGCTTGTCCTGCTCGGGGCCCTGTCGGCCACTTTGCTGTTTGCCGTGGCGGTGGTCGTGTTCTCTGGAGCCCCGACGCTTCCGACCAACCGGGCCGTCGCGACGCTGGCCTTGGTTGACGCCACGTTCATGTTCAACGGCGCCCTGTTCTACGCGACGGACGACCTGGCGGCCGTCCGCGCCTTCCAGATCATGATCTTCCAGGGAATCGGCTTGTCATTCTTGGCGTACCTGAACCTGTTATCCTACTTCCGCGCTGGCGGATTCAGCTGGCTTCACGCGCCCCCCGCCAGGTTCGTCCTGTGGATGCTCGCCATCCCTGCCTTGGCGTTGCCCATGGCGTTCCCCGATGCGTACATCGGCGGCTGGCAGCAACCATCCTATGCACCGTTCGAGGTGGTCTTCGGGCCGGCCGCCAACGTGACGATCGCGTTGTACTCGCTCGTGGCCCTGATCGGCCTGGGCAGTGCCATCGCCGCGCGGGTCCGCGCCCCGACCGCCCTGATGCGCAAGCAGGCCAATACGTACGTCGCGGCCTTCGGCGCGCGTGATACCGTGATGGTCTTCTCGACGTTCATCGTCGTCTCCGGCGTCTGGCCCGGTGAGACCGGCCTCATGGTGGGCACGACCTTGGCACCCCTCTTGATGGAGTTGCTGTTCGCCCTCCTGCTCGGGTACGCGGTGTTGCGGTTCCAAGCGTTCGACATCGAACTTCGGGTGAAACTGGGCATCAACCGGACCACCTTGGCCGCGATCTTCCTGGCGGTCTTCTTCGTGGTCGGAACCATCTCCTCGGAGTACCTCGTCGATCGCCTTGGCTTTGCGCTTGGCGGCGTGGCGGCCGGAATGTTGCTTTTCGCGATCGCGCCCCTGCAACGGTTTGCTGAACGGGTCTCCAACCGCGCCATGCCCGATGTCCAAGACACGCCTGAATACCGCACCCGCCGGGCCAAAGAAATGTACCAGGCCGCGTACGAAGGGATGCTGGTGGATGACCACATCACAGAGAAAGAGAAGGACGTCCTGGCGGCGCTCGCCCAGGACCTGGGGCTCGGCCCCAAGCAAGTGCGCGACATCGAGAAAGCCGTCGCCTAGCGCTCGAACATGCGCCGGTCATCCTGGAACGCCTTGAACTCCAGGGCGTTGCCAAACGGGTCGCGCAGGAACATGGTGGATTGCTCCCCTGAGGTCCCAACGTAGCGCTGATGGGGCTTGATGACAAAATCCACCTTGCCATCGAGCTTTGCGCGAAGCGCCTCCCACTGCCCAGGTTCGAGGACGATGCCGAAGTGGGGGACGGGGACATTGTGCTGGTCCACCAGGTTGTGGTCGGCCGTGGCCTCGTAGCCGTGGACGTGATGGGTCACGACCTGGTGGCCAAAAAAGTCCCAGATGATACAATGGTCTTGCTCGACGGCCGGTCGGGCCCCGAGCATGGAATAGAACGCGCGGGCCTCCTCCAGGTCAGCGACCGGGACGGCCAAGTGGAACGGGCGCACGTCCGGCGCATGGCGGGCCACGGATATGGCGCTGGCGCTACCACTCGATGCGGCGCGGGTTGGGCAGGGCTGCGAGCACGTCACGTCGGTCCGTGATGATGCACTGTGCACCATGCTCCGTCAACTCCAGTGCCCGGTCGGGATCATTGACCGTCCAGACGCCCACCTTGAAGCCCTCGTCCTTGATCTTGTCCACCAGTTCGGTGGTCACAAAATCGTGGTCCAGGTTCATCCAGCTACACCCTGCATCGCGGGCCGCCTTGATGTCCAGGTCGTCCACAGGCCCCAGCACGATGAGGCCTCGCGGCACGTCCGGGTGGCGCTCCTTCGCGGTCCGAAGCGACGTGGGGCTCATGCTGCTCACGAGTGCTTGGTCCTCGAGCCCGTGTTCCTCGACCAATTCGATGGTCGGCTCGACGGCGCTCTTGGCCTTGACTTCCAGGTTCCAGTAGATGCCAGATCCAGTCAGTTCGCCCATCACGTCGGTCAACCGCGGCACCGGCCCGTTGGCGGTCTTGAACTCAAGCAGTTCTTTGTAGGTGAAATCCTGGATGCGACCGTTCCCGTCCGTGGTCCTGTCGATGCCCGCGTCGTGCATGACGACGACCTGCCCGTCGTGGGTGCGTCGCAGATCCATTTCCAGGCAGCAGAAACCTGCATCCAGGGCGGCCTTGAACGACGCCAATGTGTTCTCAGGTTCTTCGCTGGACAGGCCCCGATGCGCCGCCGCGAACGCCATCAGCCCTCCTCGATCCGAAACGGCTCGCCTTGGACCAGCTGCATGTGCGGGAATGCGATCGCGACGCCATCGTGCCGGAACCGGTCGTGGATCGCATGAATGAGGTCGGTCTTGACGACGATGACCGAATTGCGCACCGGTTCGACCCAGAACCGAAGCTCCAGATCGACGCTGCTGGCGCCGAAACCGATGCTCACTGCCTGGGGTCTGGGGTCCTCGAGGATCAGCGGGTGGGCTTCGGCCAACTCGACGAGGGTGCGCATGGCCGTGCCCAAATGTGTGCCATACTCGACACCCACGACGATGCGGGCCCGCAGCCTGCGGGCATGACTGAAATTCTTGACCTTGGTGTTCTGCACGATCCGGTTGGGCAGGGTGATCTTCTCGTTGTCGAAGGTCATGACGATGGTGGCACCAAGCCCGACGTCTTCGACGATGCCCTGGATGCCGTCGATCTCGACCCAGTCGCCGATATCGAACGGCTTGTTGCCGAAGATGATGAAACCGGCGACGATGTTGCCAAGACTTTCACTTGCTGCAAGGCCGATCACCAGACCCAGGAAACCGGCACCTGCCAGAAGCCCCGTGAAGGCGGTCTGAAGGCCCCAGATGCCCAGGATCGCGATGACGGCGATGACCGCGGCGACGATGCGGATGACCAATCGCATCGGTTTGGTGCGCCCGACGATGGCCTTGGTCCCATACGCATCCAGGTGTCGCTTCTTCGCGTGGCGCTGGGCGGAGCGCACCAAGGCTCCATGGGCGATCTTGACGGCGGCCCAGGCCAGGAACAAGGCGAACGCCGTCCATAGCAAGCGGACCGCGATCGGGTGTGCGTCCATCCAGCAAAGAAGGCCGCTGCAATCGGGGGCCGCATCGGCCGTGTGGTTGACCACGCCCTGCGCACGTGGGCCGCCCGACTTGAGCGTACCGACGACTGCCGATGCTGGACGGTCTCCGTTTTCGGCACCGTCCAAAGGGATAAAGTGGCAGACCCGTTAGGCTCGGTACTGGCGTCACGACCAGAAATTGGTCGTGCTGAACACATTCACCTGGAGTTATCATGTCTGGTCTAGAAGGCGTCACTGCCGCATCCAGCAGCATCTGTTTCATTGACGGAGCCAAGGGCATCTTGAGCTACCGCGGGTACGACATCAACGAGCTAGCGCCCAACGCCACGTTCGAGGAGACGGTCTTCCTGCTTTGGGAAGGCCATCTACCCACGGCGGACGAGCTGGCCGAATTCAAGCAAGACATGGCCGGGCGCCGGGCGCTGCCCAAGGTCGCCATGGACGTCCTGCAATCGGTCGCCACGAGCATGACCCCCATGGACGCCCTTCGCACGGTGGCCAGCTCGCTGGCGGCCGCCGAAGAAGACCCTGACACGGCCGACGTGGTCGCCGGCAAGGAGAAGGCGAAGAACCTGACCGCCCAATTGGCCACCATCATCGCCCACTACCACCGCCTGCGCCGCGGCCTACCGGTCGTCGAACCGAAGGCAGAATTGAGCCATGCGGGCAACTTCCTGTGGATGCTCAACGGGGAAGAGCCGACCGCAGCCGCGGAACGCGCCATGGATGTGGCACTGATCCTGCACGCCGACCACGACCTGAACGCCAGCACCTTCGCCGCGCGGGTCACCGCCGGCACCTTGGCAGACATGCACGCCGCCATCACCAGCGGCATCGGCTGCCTCAAGGGCCCTCTGCACGGCGGCGCCAACATCGGCGTGATGCGCATGCTGCTTGAGATCGATGAAAGCGGCGTGGACACCACCACCTGGGTCAAGGAAGCCCTGGCGGCCAAGAAACGCATCATGGGCTTCGGGCACCG
>JBFKXH010000121.1:0-5209 GCA_041638175.1 Thermoplasmatota archaeon | reverse complement strand
GCCGCCTGGGATTGACTGGCCCCGTCTTCGACGAGGCGCCTTGCTGCCTCCGCCCGGACGCGGGGAAAGATCTCCTCTGCGAGCTGGAAGCATGCCGGAAGCACAACCGGTCCAGGTGGTTTCTATCATTAGGTTATTGCTTGCCCTCGACCTTGACCGCCTCGCGGCTTGGCCGTTCGGGCCTCCAATCGCCGGGGGCCGACCTTTGGGCCGGGAAGTAGGTCACCTTCGACCCCTCCTCGAGGGTCTTGATGAGCCCGGCGCCATCCATCTTGCGGATGTGCCACCGCACGGTGCCGGGGTTCATCTCCAAGGCGTCGGCGATCCCCTTCTGGGTCGTACCTGGATGGACCTGCACATACTCCAGGATCGCCTTGGCGTTGGGGTTGGAGACCGCCGCATTCTGGACCGCCTCTTGTTTTGCCACCACGCCGCCGCGCGTCGGATAATACAGGCGGCGCCCCTGGACCTTCTCGGTCTTGACGAGGCCTGCCATCTCCAACTTGCGCAGGTGCCACTGGGTGTTGGTGACCGCGGTCTCATGGCGGTTGGCGAGTTCCCGCAGATGCACGCCGGGCTGCTCTTCGACCACCTGCAGCAGCGATTGCCGCATCGGGTGCTCCAGGACGTTGTGCTTGTCGATGTGACGAAGCCCGCCGACACCAAGGAACCATGCGATCCCTGCAGCCACGGCAAGCCCCAATCCACCGGCACCGATGCCCCAGACCAGCCCACGGTTCCAGTCAGGACCGCTCTGCTCCTCGTCGGGCAAGATGTCCTGCGCCGAGGCCGATCCCGCCAGAAGCAGGGCGGCCAGGGCAACAAGACGGAGCCTCATGCAGAATCAGGGACCTGGTTGGACGTTCGTGTCGTAGAGACCGGGGCACCTTCGAGCGTCTCCAACGCACGGTCCCCAAGGGGGGCGTTGTAGAAGCGGCTGACGTTCTCCTGGACAAGTTCGTCCACGAGACCGTGCTCACGGAGGCGGCGCAGGTGCCAACGCACGGTGCCTCCATGGATGTTGAGCGCCTCGGACACCTGGCGGGTCGTCGAGCCCGGGCGGCTCTGGACGCGCTGGAAGATGCGTCGGGCGTTCTCGTTCTGAATCGCTGTGATGGCGCGCGAGACGCGGCGGATCTCGATGCCGCCTTCGACCGCGTAGAAGACCCGGTAGCCGCCGACCCGGTCAGAACTGACCAGTTCTGCCGATTCGAGCTTGCGCATGTGCCACAGGATGCTGCTGGTCTTCATGCCGAATTCTTCCGAAAGCTGCTTGAGGTGGATGCCCGGATTGCCCCGGATGTACCCATACAGCATGCTTCGCTGCGGGTTGCGCAGGGCTTCCTTGGGCGAGATGTAGCGGGTCACCATCGCCAGGCCTCCGATGCCAAGGGCGACGAGGACGGCGGATCCTGCCCCCCACATGAGAGCTTCATCCCGGAACGCCGTGGCCACACGATCCGCGAAGCCTGGATCATCCTTCTCAGGAGGTGGGGCCGGGGCGGTCTTGTCCCCTTCTTGGTTCCCGTTCAATCCGTCAAGCAGCGTCTGGATCTCACGGTTCGCATCGGCGTCCTGGCCTTCCAGGGCCGCCAGATCGACCGGGATCGCGGTCGCCGAAGGGATGGCCAGCAAGAGCGCGGCCGCTGTCCAAAGAACACGCTGCATCAACATGACGTCTGTTTCACGCCCATATGACATTTACGGCAGCGGGACTACACCCGGGACCCAAGAAGGGCCCACATCTGCACACACGGGTGCCATGAGGTCACTCCAGGGCATCCAACCCGTGGGACCCGATCCGGAACCGTGCCTGCCTGCCTTCCTCGATGCTCCGGTGCTTGAGAATGGTGGCCTTGCGCGTGCCATCCGGCCGCTTCTGGAACCGCACCAAGGCCTTGACCATGTGTTCCATCACGCGGCGGGCAAAGGGCTGGGTCTCGTCTTCGCCGCCATAGACCTGCCCCGTCACGAGCACCGGGATCCTATGTTGTCGGGCATGGCCGGTCAGGTGGTGGAGCTGCTTGAAGAGACTCGTGGAGGCCTCTTTCTCTGTCTCCTTGTCTTCAATGTGAAGTCGGTAGTGCATATTGATCGAATCGACCACCACCAGGCCGACCTCCTTGAGCAGGCTGGTCTTGGTCACCATCTTTTCCTGCTCGCGGATGGTGTACGGGGTGAAGAACAGGATCCGATCTGCATCGGCCAGCGGGTTCCCCTCGAAGACCTGGGCGAGCCTGCGCGGGCTCACGCCTTCGGTGTCGATGTAGGCGACCCGGTGGCCCTGGGCAGTGGCCTCCCTGGCACATTGCAGGGCCAGGTTCGTCTTGCCACTTCCACCCTCTCCGAAGACGAGGGTGATGGCATCCGCTTCGAGCCCTCCATCGAGCAATGCATCCAGCGGCGGACAGCCGGTCGCCAGCGCGTCCATCACAGTCTCAGGGTACCAAGCTCGTGGGGCCGGAACCATGTCACCTTGGTGGCGACCAAGCGACGCTTGGCCTCCTCATCGGCCTGTTCAGCGACACAGAAGACCTGGTCGACATCAAGCTCCTTGGCCATCCGAAGCAGCTCGGTGGCCTCCGATGAAGTCAACCGGGGTGCCAAGCGGAACACGATGCGCTGCATCGGGCCTCCAGGGCGCTCGGCCGCGATATCGATAGGGTACGGCGTATCGGGCTCGATCAAGACGTCGTAACCATCCAAGGTGAGCTTGCGGGCCACCGCATCCGCCACGTCATCACCGGGGCGCAGGTCCTGGGCGCGACGCGTCAAAGCATCCACTCGGTGGGTCAACGTATCGACCTCCCTTTGTTGGGTCGCCACGGCACGGTCCACTTCGGGCAGCACGGACCCCTGGGCCATCCTGGGCCTGACCGCTTCGACATCCGCTTCGGCAGAAGCCACGGCCGCCATCCGGGGAGAGTCGTCGCGCCCTCTGGTGTCCAGGCGACGCCTGGTTGCCGGTTGGGTTGGTGCTCGGAACTTGCCTTCAAGATCCTTGAGCAACGCCCGGCGCTCCGCTTGTGCGCGTCGTGCTTGGGCTTCCAATTTTGCCTCATGCTCTGCCAGCAGGCGGCGTCGGCGGTCTTCGTCCGCCCACGCCTTGCGTAGTTCTTGGACGAACAATTCTGGGTCCATGCAGACCTCGTCTTGCGCCGCAATGAGGTACACGGTGGCCAACTGGTCAAAGGCCGCTTGGTTCGATTTTGCCCCGATCTGGTCGGCCAGTTCTTCGAGCGTGGTCTCATCCAGATCGCGCACCGACTCCATCGGGAGGCGTACGGCCAGACGCCAGCGTCGCCGTGGGTCTGCAGGAGAACGATACAGATTGTGACACAACGTGCCGGGCAACTGGGCGCGCTGCTGGTTGATCTCTTGCGCGTCGAACCTCAGTCGCTCTTTCATGAGGTCCTTCAGGGGCGACGCGTACACTTGGCTGATGCGTTCATCACCGACCAAGATGCAATGAGTGGCTTGCTCCACGTCGCCGGGGTCCAGATAATCCACGGCGGCTTCCACATCATTGACTGGATCGGGTTCACCCCGCGGCACACGGATCAACAGGACCTGGCGGTCCCCTTCATCGACCAGACGGGCCCCGTATTTTCGGGCCATTTGCTGGCGAAGTTCGCCAATCGCTTGGGCCGGCACGGTCGCGGTCTGTACTCCCATCGATCATGCAGGTGCAGAGGGAGGCAAAATGATTGTCTTTGGCGCAGCCGAGAGCTTGACGCGTCGGAAATGGATCCTCAGGGTCGTAAAGTGGCTGATGAAGAGGTCTGTGGCGAAGCGGTTTCTCATGGTCGAAGGGGGGACCCCATGATTTCCCCTGCAAGTCAAAGAATGAATGACAGACGTAGTCTGAACGAAAGATGAAGTGAAACAGACCCAGGAAGTTATTGCGATGGTCTGGAAAAAGCCTTGGCGCCTTTTTTTCGCCGAATGGAAGCCGATTTTTCTTACTTCTCTCTCTTGAATCGGTTGCAGCGGAAACCATGGGGTCTCCCCTCAGGCGGTGACGAAGTCGAGGGCCGGAAGCGGTATTTTGACCCGGAAAAGTCTGCAGGAGAAGCGCTTCCGGTAGAAACCGCGTCAGGGGGCCATTGCATCTTCGTGCAGAATGGGTCGGGTGCCGCGGGCTTCCGTCTGTCCTGCCACGATCGTCTCCATGAAGATCCAGTCACCGGGTCTGGCACAGGTCGGGCCATCGAGCCAGTCCTGTTGGTCCAGGATGAGGAGGTCTGCCTTGTTGCCTGGGACCAGGGTGCCGACGTCGGGCCGGTGGAGACTCCACGCTGCCTCGGCGGTATAGTGCCACACAGCCTGTGCCATGGAGAGCCGCTCGCCTTCCAGGGGGTGTTCGATGGCGCTCTGCAATCCGAAAAGGGGCCCGAACGGCATGCCGTCGGAGCCGAAGGCGAGGCGGACCTTGTTGCGGAAGGCCTGGAAGCGGTTGTTGAGCCAGAACCTTGGTCCAAGGCGTTCTTCGTACATGCCGCCCTTGGCGCTCCAGGCGCCGACGAAGTTGGGCTGGCAACTCGCGACGATGTCCAGCTTGGCGCTTTGCTCCAGCTGCTCATCATGGACGATCTCGAAATGCTCGAACCGGTGACGGAGGTCGTGTTCTCCTTCGAGGGCCTCAAAGGCGGCCAGGCCCTGGTCGATGGCGCCGTCCCCGATCGCATGGGCGTGGATCTGGATGCCGGCCTCGTGAGCGGTCTTGAACCAAGAGAGGACCTCCTCGTCTGTCCAGTTGGGCATGCCACGGGTCTCCTTGTCAAGGTAGGGTTCGCGCAAGTAGGCCGTGTGTCCCCCCAGAGATCCGTCCAGGAACACTTTCAGGCCGGCGTCTTGGAGCCATTCGCTGGCACCGTCGGGCCCGGGCGCGCGGCGGCCGGTGCGAAAACCCTGTGCAAGGGACGCCTGCAGGTCCTGGGTGTAGATGCTGTTGCAGACGCGGACCCGCAAGGTGCCGGAGGCGGCAGCGCGTAGCATGGCCTGGCGGTAGGGCATCTGACTGTAATCGCCGACCGTGGTGACGCCGAGGCGTAGCGCGATCTCGCAGGCGGCCTGCAAAGCAGCGTCCAAGCCGGCATCAGGTACGGGCATGACCTCGTTGAGGTACAAGCTGGGCTGTTCGAGCAGGATGCCGGTCTCCACATCGACGAGCGCCGGGTCATCCCAGCGTGCCAGGATGGCGGGGAGT
>JBFKXH010000120.1:0-5273 GCA_041638175.1 Thermoplasmatota archaeon | reverse complement strand
TCGCACCAGCTTGCCCTTCTCGCCGACGTGGCCAAGGATGCTGGCATTGGCGCCGATGGTGGTCCGGTCCCCGACCCGGAGCAGGTCCAGGTCGTAGACGTGCTGCGTGTTGAAGACCACTTCTTTGCCGATCTTGGCGCCCATCGCGCGCAAGAACATCGGGTACACGGTCGTGGCCCTTGCAAAGCGACCGAACACGGTGCTGAACATGAACATCAGTCCGTTGTGGTTGTACCAGAACCACATGCGGAAACTGTGGATCGGGATCGCGCCTACGTGGGGCTTCCAACCCAGGGCCAGGAAGAGCATGCGCATGATGGGAAGGACGACCATCAACGCGAGGCCGAACACGAAGAATCCCATGATGGAATAGAACAGGCCGGTGAACGCATCCAACAGGTACGCGTAGTCGCCGGCCCAGGCGGGTGATACATCGTGCGCCCAGCCCCATGCGGCCAGCAAGTACGCGGGCACCGCGGCCAGGGCCATCATGGCGCCCAGCGTGATGTACGAGTAGATCCAGATCAGCCCTGACATGAATCGAAACAGGACCTTGATCACCGAGGCCACACCCCCACGACTGGGCGCGGGTTCTTAGCGCCGCCGATGCAACAAGGTTCATGGACCGGGGCTTGTCTGGCCTCCTATGCGTTGGGTGGTCCTTCTCCTGATCCCACTGGCGGGCTGCGTGACATCCGATGACGGCGGTCCGACTGATGGATCGCCGGACGGCTCCATGGACGATGCTGCCTCGCAGGACCTTTCGTTTGATGTGAAAGCGGCGGTCGACTGGTGGGAGCACGTGGCGACGGCGTACCCTAAGCACGACTCGAACCTGCCGACCAATCTGCAACTACGTGACCATCTGGCGAACGAACTGCGGCGTATCGGGCTGGAGGTCGAGATCCGAAGTTACGCGGCGACGCCCCTGGGTGTCCCGGTGCCCGATGCCGGCAATGAGCGGGCGCAGTACCATGTGGTCATTGGAACGAAGGCCGGCACGAGCCCCGATCGGCTGGGTCTGGTGGCCCATTACGACACCCAGGCGGCCACCATCCACGGCGCCTACGACGACGCTTCTGGCGTCGCGGCCCAGTTCCATATCTGTGAGCAACTGGCGCAGGTGGACATGGACCATACCCTGTCCTGTGTGTTCTTCGATGCAGAAGAGCAGGGCCTGCAGGGAAGTCTCGCCTACGTCAACGACGCCGTGGCCTCTGGCGAGCATGTCTACGATGTGGTGTTCGGCTACGATATGACCGGCATCAACTGGCCTGGCCACGATTGGAAAATGTACGTCATGACCGGGCCGGCGGAGGCCGTTCCCCTGCTGCAGCCCATGGCGCAGCAAGTGCTCCATGCAGAACTTGGATACCCGGAATGGGGTGTGGAGGTCTTGGACACCCACGATCGAAACAGCGATGAGCGAAGGTTCAAGGAGATGGGCATTCCCATCTACCGGTTCGCGGGCGGCCGCAACGCTGCCGATTATCCCCAGTACCATCGGCCGGATGACACCGTCGAGTTCGTCTATGGATTCGTCGGCGCCCGCGCGAATTTCGAGGCTGGGTTCCAGGCGATCGTCGAAGGCAGCATCGCCTTGGCACTGGAAGCCGATCAGACCCTGTAGCCCCCGAAACAGGTATGTGTCGGCGTCCTTCTTGCCCCGGGTGACCACCGCATTCTCCATGTACTTTGATGCAAGAGGGACGGTCTTGGGGGATGCCACGGCGGGGCAGGATGGACTGGTCATCCGGACGGTCGTGCCAGAACTTGCAGCCCGACCGCTCGTCACGTTGGTCGAGCTACGTGGGCCACCGCAATTCCAGGAAGGCGTCGTGCGGGGCCTCAAGGCGCGTTACGACGTAGAGGTTCGTAAGACTGATTCAGACGAGGGTGAGTGGCGCGGCCGCGTCACCTACAACGACCCGGATCAATTGCATGTCAATCCGGTCTACAAGGCGCTCCTGACCCGGGATGATCGGGTGGCCGCGGGCCTGCTCTACTTCGAAGGCGGGTTGGCGATCCTTCGGTTCGATATGCGAGATCCCGACGACGACATCGAGGACCTGGTATCCGAAATGAAGGCAGAACTGCAAGAGGTGGCTGCCGGGCAAGTGTTCATGCGGCCGGTCCGCCACGCGGAGCCGCTGGAGGATTGGTACCCGGTCATCGCGGTCGTGCTGCGTGACCTCTTGGAGACGGTCAACGAAGGCTAATCCTTCTCGAGCTCGATCTCCAATGCCTCGGGCGCGGATTCCTGCATCGCGCGGCTCTTCTCACCGGGCTTGAGGTCCTTGATCTTGCGCACTGGGACACCCCCGTAGACGGCGTTCGCGTCCAGCTTGGCCCCTTTCGGGACCAGGCTCATGGCGCCGACGTGACAGTTGTCTCCGATGGTCGCACCGGGGAACACGGTGGTGTACTGGCCGATGGTGCACCCCTTGCCGATGCGGATCTTTTCGCGCACCAGGTGACCTTTTTCGCCCACATGGCCGATGATGGCCGCATCGCCTCCGATGACCGTCTTGTCACCGATCTCCAACATGTCATGGTCGTAGACCGTGTTGCTGTTGACGATGACGTGCTTGCCGATCTTGGCGCCCATGGCACGCAGGAACAGCACATACAGGGCGCTGCTGCGCCAGAATTTGCCGAACAAGGTCTGCCAAGCCAGGATGAGGCCGTTGTAATTGTACCAGGACCAGACCTTGAAGCTCCGGATCGGCACGCGCCCCTCCCCGGTCTTGGCGCCCATCAGGAGCCGCAGGATGGGCAGGGTCAACATCATCGTGATCCCCATGATGAAGTACCCAAGCGCGACTGCGAAGGTCACCAGGAAGGTGTGCATGATGGGCCCGGGCGTCCAGCCCCAGAACGTGTCGTGGATCCAAGCCCAACGCACCAGCAGTACGCCGGGGAATGCGGTCACGGAAAGGATCAATGCCAGCGTGACGAAGGAATAGATCCACAACAGCCGGGCCACCAGCTTCACCGCCAGGTTCATCGTCGGACCACCCAGGCGCGAGTATTTGGCGCGTCCGGCTACGCTTGGTACGAGAAATCCGCCTGCGCGGGTCCACCACACGCCATGAAAACGGCCCGGCCGGCGCCATCCGGCACGGTCCCGGTGAAGACGTAGTTGCCGAAGTTCTGGCTGTTGTCGACCTCCTTTTCGAGCATGGTCCCGTCTGATTCCTGGAAAAAGTAGGCGAGCGACAGGTAGCCCGTGTCGAACGTCCAGGTCGCCTCGAAGGGGCGGCCGTGGGTGGCGGTGTCCACGTCGAACGCGACGCGGGTGACTCCGTGCAGCGCGTCGGCGTCCCAGGCTGGGACCGCGTTGGCTTGGTCATAGAGCGTCGTGGGGCCGCAACTTTCTGCGGGAACCGTAAGGCTGGCCGATTCGGTCTGGATCGGTTCGGCGTCGACGACCAAGATCTCGATGGTCGCGTTGACCTCATCCGTGCCGTCGTGCACGTAGCCGGTCGCCTGGAACGTACCTTGCTGTGTGTATTGGAATTGGGCGCTGGCCTGCTCACCGACCGTGCCGCTGGCATCGCTCACGCCGTCCCCGTCTGCGTCGAGGCGCCACATCAGTTCGTCTCCATCGTCATCCAGGGCAATGAACGTGAAGTTGACCGCCAGGGGCGTGTTCCCCTGCGTCACGTCGGCCGAAAACGTCAGCAGGGGCAAGCGATTCCCTTGCGTTCCTTCTCCGCCGCCGCTGTGCTGGGTCTCGGCACCGCCGGGGCCCGTCAGGTCGGGCGTCTTCTCATCGGGGGAATCCGCCTGGTCCGAGGTGCAGCCGGAGAGGGCCATGGCAAGGGCAACGATCCAAAGGGTCCGCATGGGGCCGACCACCGTGGCTTGTTAGAAGACGCTATTGGGCCAGGCATCGAACATTACTGCTTGACCTGCAATTCGTACATCGCAGCCAGCTCGGCGCTGCTCGTCGCTTGCTGCGGTGATTTGTCGTCGCGCCACCGGGTGAATCGTGGAAAACGGGCCGCAAGGCCGGAATCGGGCCGGAATCGGTTCCACGCCGCCCGGTGCACCGGGCTCAGGGTGATCTCGGCCGCCTGCACTTCCATCACGATGGCGGGACGGAACCATACGTCCGGCTCCATGTCCGCATCGACCTCCGCTGGGCGCGTCTCTACCACGTGGTCCCGGAACTTGGGCTCCAAGGCCTTGAGCGTCTCGTCATCGAAGCCGGTCCCTAGCTTGCAGACACTTTCCCAGCGGCCGGCGTCCGGGTTGTAGGCAGCCATCAGCAACGCCCCGTACCATCCGGCTCGACGGCCGCGGCCGCGGAATGCACCGATGGCGACCAGGTCCATGGTGTCGACCAGGTCCTCGGTGTAGTCGGTCTTGTACTTGATCCAATCAAAGCCCCGGTTGCCGGCCTTGTACCGTGCATCCAGCGCCTTGCACATGATGCCCTCCGCGCCATCTTGGACGGCCTGTTGGAAGAACGCCTCGACCTGTGCTGCGTCGCGACAGGTCTGCATGGTGCTGAGCTGGACCTTCTCGTCCAGGCCGAACAGCTGGCTGATCCGGTCCCGGCGCGTCATGTACCCTTCTTCCATGACGGTCTCCCCGTCCACGGCCATGCAGTCGAACAAGTAGACCGCGACCGGAATCTCATCCATCATCGTCGCGTGCGCTTGCCCCCCTTCTGCCAGGGCGGTTTCTTTGCGCGCATCTTCGCCCAGCCCGGTCTTGCGCCCGCGCCTGCGGCTGATTTCTTGAAACGGTCGCAACGCGCCGGTGTTGATGTCAATTGCCAAGACTTCCCCTTCGACGATGCACTCCTTGCCTCGCAATGAATCAGCAAGGAATTTCTGGACATCCGGAAATTGATCGGTTAGATTTTCGAGACGGCGGCTAAACAATTTCACCGAGTCCTTGCGAACATGCGCTTGCAACCGCAGGCCGTCGTACTTTTATTCAACCGCGGTGTTGCCCTCGTGCTTTTCCAGAATTTCCTCAACGGTTTTGAGGCGTTCAGCCGCCATGGGTCGCAGTGGAATTCCGTGGGTTGCGTGCATTGCATCAAGGCCATCCAGGCCACCGGTGGTCAACGCAACTGCGACGGTTGCGAGGTCGCTGGTTACGTCAAATGCCCGTTCAATCCGGCCGCGCGCTGATTCCAATTTTTCACGGTCTTCTGGCTCCATGTCTTGAACCGAGCGCACTTCCCATCCTAGGTGCCACGTGGCAAGGGCATCCATAAGAGTTTGATCCGCGACACCAAGGCGCAGGCGGCCGGC
>JBFKXH010000119.1:0-5386 GCA_041638175.1 Thermoplasmatota archaeon | reverse complement strand
TGGCGGCGGTGTTCTCTTCGTAGGCATAGCAGGCGCCAGGTGTGCCGCCGCCGTTCTGTTCGTCCCCGATGATGAGCACCGTGGCATCCTCATTGACGATGGCCAAGTGGTGCAGGGTGCGGATCGGGTACGAATCGAAGGCCGGGTTTCCGATGACCGGGCTGTCGGCGCCGAACTCGATGGTGGCGACCAAGGCGATGCCGCCGTAGGTCGTCGCGTTGAAGCTGCTCATGTCCCAGATCTCGGTGCGGTCGATGCCGGCGCAGTAGGCGCGGAAGTCGGCGTCGCCGTAGCTGCCAAAGAAACTGATGTCGTGGCAACCGTGGGAGCCGTAATTGCCCACGATGCGAGCGTTGTAGGGGTCCCTGGCATCGATGATGTCGTTGGTGCGGCCGAGACCGCCGCTTTGGCTGTTGAACACCAGTTCCGTGCCTGGGATGACCGCCACGTTGTGGTTGAACTGGATGTCACTGATGATGCTCCCGAGCACGGGCGCGGTGGGGTCGGTGACGTCCCAGATGTGCATGCCGTTGCTCTGCGTGGCAAGGACCAGGGTCACACGGCCGTCCGGGTGGGCGATGACGTCGGCATCACGAGAGAAGCTGGTCTCCGTGTTGTTGGCTTCGTCTTGGTCCACCGTCGCATTCCAGAGCATGAAGGGGGCCGTCGGGTCGCTGATGTCGGCGATGAAGAAGCCGGCGCCGAGGGCCGAGCCATAGACGACGTCGCCATGCACCCAGATGCCGCTGCCGCTGGGGAACCAGCCGTCGGCGTTGGCCAAGCGGGCCACGGGCTCGAGGCCGGTGACGCTGGCGGGCTGGGGGTTCGCGTAGCTGGGCGCGGCCGACACCGGGCCCGTCACGACGGGTGGTTCGTCTTCGTCGTCGGTGTCGTCGCCGACACAGCCAGCGAAGGCAGCCAGAAGAAATGCGGATAGGATGAGCGTGCGCATCAGACCAACCTCAGAATCTCCATGCCGCGTCCGGTGTCGCCTGTGTAGACATGGCCGTTGTAGTAGCGGGCCTCCCACGTGTTGGTGCCCGGTTGCGTGTACAGGTCCACCTCGACCACGTTCTGCGGGTCGGTGAAGTCGATGAGTGCGGTGCCTGCCGTATAGAGGCCGATCGCCATCATGGGGCGGTCTTCGATGAGGGTGCCGAAATGCGTGCTGCAGTATTGCAACTCGCCACCTTCCACGCTGGCGCCGATCGCGTCGTGGCTGACCTGGTAGTAGCCCACGGGAAGAGGGGTCTCGATGTTGCTGACGTCAAAGAACCAAAGGGCACTGGTCGGCATGTTGTTGCCGCAGCCCGGCGTGTAGACGGCCGGACTGCCGGTCCCTTGGATGTTGCCGCCGACGCCGATGACGCCGACCAACTCGTCTCCCAGGATCAACATGTCCCCATCTTGGGTCGCCCAGACGCCGTGATGGATGTTCACGGCAGGCCAGTCGATGACCTGGATGATGGCCGGGTTCCATGGGTCGCTGATGTCCCAGATCTGGGTGTCCGTGATGCCTGCGCAGTAGCCCAGTTGGCGCCCCACGTGGAACGTCATGTCGTGGCAGGAGACGCTGCTGACGGCCTTCGGCGCGCCGGCCGGCGTGGTGATGACAGGTGGGAAGACGAACCGCTTCACTTGCGGCGCATCCATGTCGGCCACATCGACCACATCGATCCAACCGGCACCAGGCGGCGCAGCGCCACCCAGCACGTCGCCGACGTGTCCCGTGTTGAGGCTGATGGAATTGTACACGATGGTGCTGTTGGGCACCACGGCGATGTTGTGGGCGCTGCCGATGTTGGTGACCTGTTGGACGACGACCGGTGTGCGTGGGTCTGTGACGTCCACGAAGGTCATCCTTGCGCCGCCATGCGCCAGCACCGCGTAGGTGCGGCCGTTCGGGTGCTCCAGGATGTCCACGTCCCGGGTTCCGGTGGTGTTCTCGATGTCCGCCGCGACCAGGACCGGTTGTTCCGGGTTCGCGATGTTGAAGATCCGTAGACCACTCGCGCCGCTCAGATACGCGTGGCCCTCGTGGAGCCAGATGCCGGACGTGCTGTTTTCATCCACCAAGGCGGTGAATTCCATGCCGGTGATGCTCTCGGGGAGCATGAATCGCGGCAACGACGGCGCCGGATCCGTGGGCATTTCCCCCGCGTCAGGGGTGCTGTCGTCTTCGGAGAAACATCCGGCCAGGCCGAGGGTGGCCAGGGCCGCGACCATCAGGGTGGTCCAGGAGCGCATACCCTTCGACCATCAACGGTCCTTTTTCCCGTTTGCGGCCAGAGATTTGACGCGTCGCACCGAAAACGCCTATCCATGGAGCCGGGTTCAGGGACCCGTGGAAGCGGACGCACCGATGGAAGATGCCCTGCATCAGACCTTCACCGTGGAGCGTAGCGCTCATGATGTCTTGGATGACGCGGCCCAATATCTCGAAGGCGCAGGCGTGATCGCCCCGAAGCTCCGGGGGACCCTGGAGCGCTACGGTGACGCCCTGGCCATTCACCATGGCCGCATCGAGACACGCATCACGGCCCAGGAAGCTCCCGGCGGGACCCGTGTCGATGTGACGCGGCATGGCCAAGCACCCCTGGAAGAGACGCGCCGATGGATCCTCGGGCTCGGCTTGGGCGGCTTCCTGTTGGCGTGGGCGGTGACGTTCTACAACGAGGCCCAGGGAGGAGCGCTCCATCCGTTGTGGACCATCACCCTCTTTCTGGTGGGGCTGGTGGCCACGGTCGCGGTCCTTTATGTGGCGGACAAATCGCTGGAATCACGCAGTGAGGGGCTCATCCTGAGCCTGGAAGACGCGGTGCGTGGCAAGCCGGAGATCGTTTTGCACCGAGAGATCGATGCGTTGGAGCGAAGCAGCGCGCTGGCCAACGGTTTCCTCTTCTATTGTGGGTCCCTCTTGGTGGCGTTCTTCGTCTACGCCATCGTCTTCAGCGACGGCGTACGCGCAGCGATCGATGCGGAAGCGGCGCTCACGACCATGCGCTTTGTCTTCCTGTTCCCGATCGTGCCCGCGGCCCTGTTCTCGTGGGCGTATTTCGCGTACCAGAACAAGGTGCACCGGGAGCGCATGGCGCTCTTGGATTCCTAGAAGAAAGGCAACATCGGGGCCAAGTAGGGGCTCAGGACCGTATAGGTCGCCGCGAGCGCCAGCGGATTGAGGATGTTATCAGATGCCGAGAACGGCACCGGTGCCAGGATATCCACCAGCAGGAAGACGGCAGCAGAAGCGACCGCCACAGGGAGCCCGGTGAAAGGCAAAGCCACCGCGAAGGCGGCCACGGTCCCGCCGGCTGTTCCAAGATAGGATTTGTTCGTGTTGTGGGGCCATTTCTTCTTGCCCCACCGGACGCCGACCAAGGCGCTTGCGGCATCAGCAAAGATCGTGATGCCGAGCAAGGCAAGGACCGCGTACAGCGTCCGATCCCAGGTCGCCGGATCGCGCGTCAACCACAGGACCGCCAGCGGCAGGGTGGCCGTGATGTAATAGTGTGCACCGAACAGCCCCCGCTCGCGCTCGCGCAGCAGCGTCATGATGGTGTTCTTGAAGGGATAGTCCAGCTCCGGCCGACGCAGGCGGATCACTTCCACGGGCAACAACAAGAACAGCAGGCCAAGCAGGCAGACCACTGCGGTCATGTGGCCGGCCGCCAGGTAGCCTCCGTCGACCGCGGCGCGCAGGTTGTGCCACGATTCTCTTGTGAAATCAGCGTCTGTGGGTGCCGCGTGCAAGATGGCCTTGAGCACGATGTAGCCCAGGATGCCGTAAATGACGAAGAAGAACCCCATCATCAGGTGCGGCGTCTTGCGCTTCTCCTCGTGACCCAACTCGAGGCGCAGCCGCTGCTCGAACCATGCTTCGCGTTTGTCTTCCGGGATGGTCCGGGCGCGCAGTTCGTCAAGGGCCGTCTTGATCTGGCCACGTAATTTCTCAAGTGCCTTGGCCGCGTCGCTCAACGTATAGCCGACCGTGATCATGATGCCTGCCATGTAGACCCCGATCACGGCCAGCGAGAACGGTGCCGGGACCAGTCGCGCGCCATCGACCCACAATGCGACGGACAGGGCCGCCATGACGATGGTCGCAAGGATCGCCGATCCTCGGTCGGGCAGGCGGTGTGCAAAGGCATCCACCGTGTGTTTGGTCGTGGCTACGAAGTAGGCCGCCGCCCCGATGGCGAGCACTTTCGCGGCGCCTTCGCTCACCGGTCCGATGATGAACTCGACGCCGTCCACGCCATGAGCACAGGATAGGCCTTCTTCAGATGTTCTGGTCGAAATAGCCGGTCGTGCCGCCTTCCGGGGTGATGGCGAGCCCTGTCCAGATCGCGATGGGCATCACGGGTATGAGCAACCAGCCCCACCAATGCCCATACTGGATCGCCATACCAAAACCGATGATCCCCACGGTGAACCCACCGACGACCAAGAAGAGGGCCGCCAGCTTGCGGATCCAGTCGAAACGCTTGCGGGCCATGACGTTGCTTGCGGACGCGCCGCGATGAAGGGCCGAGGCCGGGACTTGAACCCGGGCCAGGAGAACCACAATCTCCTATGCTTACCAGCTACACTACCTCAGCCATGTCGGGCGGCTTGTCCAGGTGGGCCGGTCGCCGCAAGGCGAAGGGCCACGCGCTGGTCGCACACGCTCCGGAAGCCGCCCACTTGGGGGCTATATTTCACGCTTGCGAAGGAGCAGGAGGCCCAAGAGGGGCAGCAGGGGCAATGGAGACGGGGCCCGTTCGAGGAGTCCCGTCTCTGGCTCGGGGACTTCCAGCGAGGCCGTGCGGGCGAAGTAGAGATCGCCCGTGTCGATCACCACATGCGCTTCATGCACGCCCGGTGCAAGAGCCTGCTCGAAGTCGACGGTCAGCAGGCCCCCTTGGGGGACGTGGACGGTCTGGGTCCCCAAGGATCGGCCCGCAATGGAGGCCGTGACCGCGGCGCGCACGGTGTTGGCCGGGTCGACGCCCGTGTCGTCGCTGCGAAGGTGTTCCAAGCCGATCGCCAGGCCCCGTTCGTCTGCCTGCATCTGGACGTCCAGGCCTCGTGTCGCGACGGCGTGGCCAAGGTAGTTGCCTTCAGGGTCCAAGAACCAGCTGAGCAGGTGGTAGCCGGCCACTTGTTCGGACCGTGTCGCTCGGCCGTCGATGGCACCCTGCCAGTGGTCTTGGTCGTCGGGGATGGCGCCGCCGGTGGCCAGCACGCGGCCGCCGGCCGCTGTCTCGGTGAGTCGGTCCGTGGAAATCGCATGGATCGCGGCTGGCCGGCCGGCCGGCCCGGTCATGGTGATCCTGGTGCTGCCTTCGCTGCCCGGTTCGGACAGGACCGATTCGATCTGGTAGTTCTCGTTGCCGAAGCCCAGCAC
>JBFKXH010000118.1:0-5498 GCA_041638175.1 Thermoplasmatota archaeon | reverse complement strand
GGTTGCTGTCGAATGCGTGGGTGACCGCACCAGGGCGGTAGAGCATGATGGAGTCCAGGGTGCCGTTGTTCTGGATGCGCAGGTCGAACGTCGCATCGTAGTCGATCGACACGGGGGCCTCGAGGATGCTGGGCCGTTCGCCTCGGAACAGGTAGCCGGGTTCGTAGATCTCGAGGCGTGTCTCCACCACTTGGGGGTTGGCCGGGTTGGTGGGCTCCTGGGGTAGGGGCACGTGGCCGCCGACGAGGACGGTCGCATCGGGCAGCAGCATGGCGGTGGAGTGGTACATTCGCGGCACCGACATGGGCGCCAATTGGGTCCACCGGTCCGTCGTGATGTCGTAGGACTCCAGGGCAAGCACCGGATTGTTGGGTGCGCCGAGGGTCAGGACGTTGCCGTGGTCGGCGCCGCCGATGGCCAATACGGTGTTGTCCGGCAGCAACACGCCGTTGTTGTGCCACCGGCCTTGCGCCATGTTGGCTCCTGCGCGCAGGGTGGGTGGATCGGTGGACAGGTCCGTGATCTCCGTCACGGGTAGGGCGATGGACGATTGGTACAGGGCGCCACCGAAGCCGACGATGACCGGCGCGTAGTCCCGGTCCGCTTCGAGGGCCAGCATGACGCTGGGGCTGTAGTCCCGGGCGCCGTACACGGTGCGCTCCAATTGGGTCCATTGCCCGGTCTCGGGGTCCAGCGCTCGTTGCCAGCTCCATTCGTATTGTTGCGGGTGTTCCCCGAACGGTGTCCACAGGGCCCCGTTGCCGGCGTAGAAGTGGTCTCCCTTGAGCGGTCCACCTGCGACCTGGAACATGCGCGGGTAGAGGGGCAGCAATTGGTCTTCGGCCTCGACGCCGTGCCAGCTGTGATCGTGCAAGCGGAACGTCTCCATGTTGGGCCAGTGGTCACTTGGGTTGGTGAGCCGCCCGATGCCACTGGCGGCCACGGGGTCTCCGCTCGCCGTCGGGTAGAGGGTCGGGTACCAGCGACCGATGTTCAGAGACTCGGCGACGCTCCAGTTGCCGGTCGCAGGGTCGAAGATGCGGGCATCGGGCAGGCCGTCGAGGATCCAGATCGTGTCTTGGTTGCCGGCGTGGTATTCGGTGCCGCCGCCGGTCAGGACCCGGCCATCGGGAAGGATGGTCTGGCCGCTGCAGAACAGGTCGATGCCCTCCGGGACGCCCGGTTCGCTCAGGGTCATGTTTCCCAGGTGCAATACGCGTGACTCGCTCGGGTACGGCGCGACGGCAAGGAAGGGCACATCGGCCGGAGTGCCTTCTTGGGCATCCACGCCGGACCAATAGAGGACGTCGCCCGTGTGCAGCAACACCATGTTGATGGCGGCCACTTCTCCCTCGAAGGGTGCCTGCCACTGGCCCGTGCCCGACAAGATCGGGTCGGCGGGGGGTGTGAAGCTCGTCGGCCCGGGGCGGGTCTCCGTCTCGTTCGTCTCTTCTGGCGTGGCGCCAAAGCAGCCTGCAAGGACCAGCGCCGTGACCACCAACAAGGCACGCATCGGGGGGCCAGCACGGCACCCGGGCATAGGGATTGCGGCTTATCTGCGGTGGGTCGCTTGCCCGTTTGTGTCCTTGCTGGCCGAGCGCATGCGGACGCCCACGAACTGGGGCCCCCTCGATGGCGCCAGCACCGTGGGTGCGGTCGGCAACCCGGCGTGTGGCGACGTGGTGACCATCTATTTGCGCATCCAGGACGGCACCATCGAGGCGGCCAGCTTCGAATCCATGGGCAGCGCCTACCAATTGGCCACGGCGAGCGTCCTTTGTGACTGTGTCACGGGCCAGGACATCGCAGGTGCGCGGGCCCGGACGCCGGAGTGTGTCCTGGAAAAATTGCCTGACCTGCCGCAGCGCCATCGGTACTTGGCCCGGCTTGCGCTGGACGGCTTGCAAAAAGCATTGGATGCGCTGGAGGACCCGAAGCCGCCCGCCCCGGGCCCGGTGGACGAGTCGGGGGGTCGCGCGTTCGTCGTGCGGATCCTTGGCAACGGCAAGGCGTGGACCACGCGGGAGATCGAGGCCATGGCCGAGGCGGAGGCCATCGATCTGCCTCAGCCGACGGTCGCCTTCTTGGCACGACTCAAGGAGAGCCAGGTCATTGACGGTGCCATGGACGTGGCGCGCCGGTCGATGGTCTGGTCACTCCATGGTCCGCAGGCCCCGTAGGGTGCGCGGCATGCGCAGGACCAGGATCCACAAGACCACGAAGGACGAAAGCAGCAGGGCAGCGGCGAGGAAGTCCGGCCAGGCGATGGCAAGGATGGTGGGGCCGCGGATGTACGAGATGACCTTCTCCTCCAGGACCGCGTTCTGCAGGTAGATCAGTGTGTTGCCGACGAACAACCAGAAGAACCAGCCTTCCTGGGGTGGGAAGAATTGGGCAGCGCCCCACATGATGATGGCGATGCCCAAGGTGTCGAACGTGGAGTCCAGGATGGCGCCCTTGCGGCTCTGTAGGTTGCCGACGCGGGCCAAGATGCCGTCCCCGCCGTCCAGGGCGATGACCAAGGCGATGGTGCTGACGAAGAGCCACGCGTGGCCGTTCATGGCGGCCCAGACTTCGACCGCGAAGACGGGCACTTGTGCGAAGGTGAAGTGGTTCGGGTGCACGCCTCGGTCCAGGAGCCAGCGGGCCGGCTTGACGAACGGTCCGTCGAAGGTGCCCTTCCTGGACTTGCGAAGTCCCACGGTCCGTCACCTCGGCCCCGGGGTTTAGGCCTACGCTTTCTCGACGCGCGGCCCTTGTGGCGTGTCTTGGATGATGTAGCCTGCCGCGAGGATCTCGTCCCGGATCCGATCCGCGGTGCCCCAGTCCTTGGCTGCACGAGCCGCTTCCCGCTGCGCTAGGAGTCCGTCGAAGTCGGGGGTCTCCGTGGCGACCTCATTGGCGAACAGGCACAGGACGCGGGCGTGTTCCTCAAACGCCGCCAAGGCATTCCGGGCGGCTTCGGCGCCTAGAAGTCCGGTGTCCAAGGCCTTGTTGGCGGCGCGTTGCAGCTCGAACAGGGCGGCGACGGCTCCGGGGGTGTGGAAATCGTCGTCCATGGCCTCTTCGAAGTCATGGTGAAGCGTCTCCACAGCCGCTTGCAGGTCCGGGTCCACGTCTGCGCACCCGATGCGCCCGGTCGCCACGGTCTCATGCAAGAGGCGCCGCGTGCGGTTGAGCCGCTCGACCGCCTTGGCGGCCTCTTCCAGTCCCTTGCGACTGAAGTCGATCTTGGATCGGTAATGGGTCTGGACGAAGTAAAACCGAAGCACTTCCGGATCGATGTCCTTGGCGTCCAGGTCGTCGAGGGCGTCTTTGAGGGTGATGAAGTTCCCCAGCGACTTGCTCATCTTGGTGCCTTCCACGTTCAGGAATCCGGTGTGGACCCAGAAGTTGACGAACGGCGCCTTGCCGGTCTTGGCTTGCGCCTGCGCCACTTCGTTCTCGTGGTGCGGGAAGATCAGGTCTTGGCCCCCGCCGTGGATGTCGATCTGATCGGCGCCGAGGCTGTCTGTGCTCATGTGGCTGCATTCGATGTGCCAGCCCGGTCGGCCCTTGCCCCATGGGCTGTCCCATTGGGCGTCACCCGGCTCGTCCTTGGCGGCCTTCCAGAGGGCGAAGTCCGCCGGGTGGCGCTTGTCTGATTCCACGTCCTTGCGTGTGCCCGCGGCCATCTCCCGGTAATCTCGGTTCGAGAGGCTGCCGTAGGCCATGTCTGGGAAGGCTTCCTGGGCGTGGGCATCGTAGCCAGGCACATCGAAGTAGACGTTGCCGGCTTCCGTCCCGTAGGCGAATCCTGCTTCGAGGATGCCCTCGATGAAGGTGATGATGCCGTCCATGGACGTGGTCGCATGGGGCGCGATGTCGGGCGGGCGCACACCCAGGCGGGCCGATTGCTTGGCACATTCTGCGTCCCATGTGGCCGCATGGTCTAGGGGGCTCACGCCCAATTCCTTGGCGCGGGCGATGATCTTGTCATCCACGTCCGTCACGTTCTGCACGAACGTCACGTCCCACCGCCGCTCCATCCACCGCCGGATGACCTCGAAGCTGACCGCCGTCCGAGCGTGGCCGATGTGCATGTGGTCATACACGGTCAGGCCACAAAGGTAGAACCCTACCTTGCCTGGGACAAGAGGCTCGAACAGGTCCTTCTGGCGGGTGCGGACGTTGTGGATGCGAAGGGCCACGACCGGCGACGTGGCGCGCGCTTCTTGAAGGGTGGGGTCTGGCCGGATGTTCCAAATAGCCAAGCCACGACCGCGCCGCGTGGAACCGCCCGGCCAAGATGCCTTCACGAAAAGGCGCGACCGCCTCAGGAAACCGTTGATTTCGGCGGGTGTCTGTGGTATCCTTTCGCCGACGGTCCGCTACCTGACCGAGCCCTGGCATTGGAATGGGCCTGGCATCGCATTCGCCATGGTCTTCGCCCTCGGTTCTGCTGCCTTCGCGTACGTGATCGCGTGGTTTGTGGTACGGCGCTTCGGTTGATCGCCACGCCAAACCATCCAAATAGACGAATGGTAACCAGGGGCCGTGAACCTGTACTGGCCCAAGCGCTCCATGTTCCGCTCTCCGGAGAAGAAGCGGGCGCGCTTTGATGCCAAGCTGCGCGCAGCCGAAGCTTCGGCCATCAAGGTCCTGCAGATCAGCCACGGCGGCTGCCTGGACGGTGCGGGCGCGGTGGTCATGACCATGCGCAAGTTCGGCCCCGAGAACGTGGGCGTGGCCTACGTCCAACCAGGCGACATGCAGCGTGTCTTGGAGTTCTACGGCCAGTTCGAAGCCGACGGTCGACAGATGCAGATCACGGACCTTTCCATGAACCCGGACCAAGCGGACGCGGTCATCGCCGCCCTGGCCAAGCTCAAGGGGCAAGGTTGGCACATCGAATGGCGCGACCACCACCACAAGCAGTGGGAGGGCATCGACCAGAAGGCGCTGGCACAGGTCCTGGATGAACTGGAGGTCAGTCCGAACGAGGAATCCGGCGCCAGCATGCAGCAGAAGGCGCTGCTGCCGCGCGACACCTTCGCCAAGCATCTGGCCGCCATCCATCGGGACCGGGATCTGTGGCTCAACGAGACCCCCGATGGGGAGACCTTGGAATTCGCCATCAGCGAGATGGGCACGGAAGCGTACGTGGCCTACATGGTGCCCCGTAAGGGCAAGCAAGCGGTGGTCGACGAGGTCATCCAAGCGGCCGCGGACAAGCACCGCTACGAGGTGGAGCAAGCCGCGGGCAAGCTGCTTCGAAAGACCCGCTACTTCACCGCCAAGAACGGTGAGCAGGTCGGCGTGGTGTACGGCTGGTTGCCCAAGAACGTCGGCTTGCACGAAGTCCTGCAAGAGGACAACGTCCAGGTCGCCATCAATGTCCGCCCCAACGGTTTCATGAGCCTACGAAGCCGCCGCGGCGCCGATGTGTGCCAGTTGGTCGCCAAGCAGTTCGACGGGGGTGGCCATGTGAATGCAAGCGGCGGTTCCCTCGGCCTTTC
>JBFKXH010000117.1:0-5507 GCA_041638175.1 Thermoplasmatota archaeon | reverse complement strand
TGTCTTGGTCCGGGTCCTGCTGCAAAGTGCCCGGATGGAAGATCGACGTCGCGATGGTCCGTGCTCCTTCCGAATCGGTCGCCGTCAGGCGTACCTTGTACGTGCGGTCCGGGTCGTCATATTGATGGACGACCTCTGCCGCGCTTGCGGTGGTCCCGTCGCCCAGATCCCATGCGAGGAACACGTCAGGATCCTCTGCATCGTAGGCTTCGCTGACGAACCGCACCTGGGTGGTCGACGCAGGGTCATCCCGATGCAGGCTGAAGCGCGAGACCGGAGCCTGGTTGTGGATGAGGATCTCGTGCGTCGTGACGGACCAGCCTCCGTCTTCATCGGTGACGCGCAGCGTGATCAAGTACGGCGTGTCCCGTTTCTGGGCATAGGCGTGCTGGACCTGTTCACCTCGAGCATCGGTCCCGTCGCCGAATTCCCAGATGCATTCGTCGACGACGCCGTCCGGGTCGAATGCATCGCACGCCAATTCATAGATGGCGCCCGTAGAACCTGCCGGGTTGCCGCGTACTTCCAGCAGGACGATCTTGCCGGTGGGTGCTTGGTTGCGCACGCGCAAGGAACGGCACAGCTCATCCGAAGCGCCAAAGGCATCCGTGGCGACCATGCACACAAAGTATTCGCCGGGCTCGCTGTATTGGTGCTCGACGAAGATCCCGCTGCCGGTCGTGCCGTCACCGAAGTCCCAGGTCGTCGCCACGATGTTGTCTTGGGCATCGGTGGAGGTGCTCGTGAAGCCCGCGAATTCTTGGCTGTCCACCACGTTCGGGCCATCGAAAGACGCCTCGGGCGGTGAATTGGTCACACGGACGATGCCGGTGGCTGGCACCGTGGATGGCTTGCCGCGGTCGTCTTCGACCAGCAATCGGACCGTGTGGTCTCCCAGAGACTCGAAGGCATGCACCGGGTGTTGCGCGGACGACACCGCTCCGTCTCCGAAGTCCCAGGCCCATGCACTGATGGTGCCATCAAGGTCCGTACTCAGGTCCTCGAAGGTCACCAGATCCCCGGTGGTGTACTCACGGTCCTCGAATGTGAAGTCTGGCAGAGGCGGCTCGTTGAACGCCACATCAAAGCTGATGCTGCACGGCGGACTCTGCGCACCACTTTGGGAATAGGCCAGCAATACGATCAGGGTATCCCCGTCGCCTGGCTGGGGCGTCCATGTGAAGGTCCCCGTGACAGGGTTGGTCCCGACGGCCTCCATGGTGGACCCGGGCGGTGCCCCGAAGGCATCCACCACGATCTGGGTGACCGCATCGGCACGGGCCGTGAACGAGAAACTGACCTCTTCTCCTTCGAAGGCTTCGATCGTCTCGTCGCAAGGCGTCGGCGGCATGACCCAGTACGGAGCATCCGGGAGACTGTCGACCAGTTCGATGAAGAAGTCCATCGGGACCTTTCCGTTGGCGTCCTCGACCATCACGGCGGTGGAATAGTAGGTGGGACCCCCACCGTTGCGCGCCGCCCCGGTCGTGTCCCACGTGTACGTACCATCGGCGGCGATCTCGGCATCGGCGACGTCCTCGCTTTCTTGCCCCGGTTGCAGGAAACTGCGCCCTGCCGCGGTCGGGGGGACGAGCGGAGGCACACCTTCGCTGCCAGGCGAGTCGGGTTGACCGGTCGCTTCCAAGCCGGTTGCGAACCGGAACGCGCGGCCCTCGTCGCCGGCAGAGGGGATCTTGAACTCGCAGACCGAGTCAACAAGGCACGGGACAAAAGGCGGGAAAAGCACGCGCGGGCTGCGATCACCGATCGCAAGGTCCACGGAGGTCTCCAATCGGAATTCCTTGTCAGGATTGTTCATGTGCCCCGTGCCTGCACTGATGCGGGCACTGTCGGAGAAGCTGGCGATCCAAGGCGCGCCTCCACTGTTGGGGCTCGGATAGCTATAGAGGGCGCCTGGCTCGCCCTCGGTCTGCATCCGCATGGCCATCCAGTCCTTGTCCGTGTCCACATATTCGACCACCCAATCGAAACTCACCTGGCCTGCGCCGGTGTTCAAGGATCCTGACGTGGCCACATCACCCACGTCCGGATTGCCGTACTGCGCGTACGAATGGCGCACGAAATAGCGCCCGTTGAACCGGACTTCGTTCTCATTCTCGGTGGACTCCCATTCGAGCGTCCCGCCGCGAATGTGCGTGGCCTGGGCGCCCGCCGCCAGCAGAAGGAGCCCCAGGCAGGCAAGGCCCACGGCCCAGAACCATTTCATGGGCGACGCCACCACCAGAATCCGGTGCCGCCTGCTGCGGCCGCGAAGGCCCCACCTCCGACCAGCCATGGCCAGACCGGGGGCGCCGATTCGCATGCACCGCACGGCGCTTGCTTGGTCTTGATGCTACCGACCTGTGCCTCTCCGGCGAACACCCGGATCTCGTAGCCTTGCTCCGCCTCGCCCAGCGGGTCAGCAAGGCTCGTGCCGCTGGTTGATCCGACCAGCTCCGGGGGATCTGAAAGCCGCCAGACCTCGAAGCGGTCCGCATCGGGCCAGGCCTCCCAGGTGACCAGGAAGCCGATGGAATCGAAGGAGGAGAAATTCGAGACTGCGTCGGGGGTCAATGGATCGGTCCCGGCAGCCAGTTCATCCCCATCGGACATGCCGTCACCGTCCGTGTCCGCCGAGGTGGGGGAGAGGCCGAGGATCGTCTCGGTCTCGTTGTCGATGCCATCGCCGTCGGCATCAGGATCATGGTTGTCGCCGATGCCATCGCCGTCTGTGTCGGCGTGTTCGGCGGGGTCCTCGGGGAAGGCGTCCTCGGCGTCATCGACGCCATCGCCGTCGCGATCGGGGTCGCAGGCATCTCCGAGCCCGTCGCCGTCCGCGTCGACCTGGTCGGCGTTCGTGACCAAGGGGCAGTTGTCCTCGGCATCCGGGATGCCATCTTCGTCGGCCTCTGGCGGAAGCAAGTCCGCAGGAACGACGTGATGGCTGACCTCCATCGGGGTGCCGAAGTCATCGACCACACGCAGGCGGACCTGATACGATGCCTGTGGGTCAGGGAATGCGTGCACGAAGCGATCTTGCGCGTAGGGCGTGCCATCGATGGTCCAGGCACGTTCGGTGATGGCACCATCCGTGTCCCGGCTCAGGTCCTGGAAAAGCACGGTGCCGGGTTGATCCGGCAGGCTCCACATGCCGATCTCTGGCCGCGGCGCGTCATTGGTCACCCGGATGGTGAAGGTGTGACTTGCGGTGGCGCCGTCGTCGTCCGTGACCGTGAGCTTGACGTCAAAGAAGCCAGTGCGTTGGAAGCTGTGGTGGGCCGTGGGGTCGGTGGTGCGCTTGCCGTCGCCGAATTCCCAGATCCATTTCTTGATGTGCCCGTCGGGATCGCTGGCGTCCTGACCGAACTCATAGTCGTTGCGCGTGGCGTCCGGCGAGAAGACCAACCATGCATCCACGACCGGAGGGCGGTTGCCGATCGTGACCCGGTGGCTGCCGGTGACGGTGGTGCCGGCATCATCGGTCAGCCGGAGCTTGATCGTGTAGACACCATCGTCCAGGAAGGTGTGGGTGGCGGATTCCTCAGTGCTGGTGTGCCCGCCCGGGAAGATCCATTGCCTGGCCACGATGGTCCCGTCGGGGTCGTA
Source organism: Thermoplasmatota archaeon (assembly GCA_041638175.1). GTDB lineage: Archaea > Thermoplasmatota > E2 > JACPAO01 > JAHFTW01 > JBFKXH01. The sequence goes on along the minus strand of JBFKXH010000117.1, from coordinate 1,901 downwards.
GCTGTTGTCCACGAAGGTCAGCGGTACGTTCGTGAGGTCCTCGACAGGCCCGTCGATCACCGGCACTGGCGCATGATTGTCCAAGGAGACCGTCTGCTGGGTCGACGCGGTGTCTCCGTCGCTGTCCGTGACGGTCAAGGTGACCAAGAAGTCCCCCAGGGTCGCGTAGGCGTGGGTAGGATGCTGGTCGGCACTCGTGGTGCCATCTCCGAAGGCCCATGCCCAGGAGACCAGTTCACCATCCTCGTCGCTGCTGAGGTCCGTGAAGTCGATCGGCATCCCGGCAGCCCCACTGTGTGCTTCGATCCGGAAGTCCGCCACGGGCAGGACGTTGCCGACGATGATCTCGTGGACCAACTCCGCAAAGCCCCCGTCGTCGTCAAAAACGGTGAGTTCTACTGGGTAGGTCCCCAGCTCATCGAATGTCAATTCGATGCTGGAGTCGGAACCTGTGGTCCCCCCGATGTCCCAGTGCCAGGCCACGATCTCACCGTCGTCATCGGTGCTGATGTCACGCAGCGTGATCGTCTCGCCCCTGGCGGCGGTCGCAGGGCCGTCGATGGCGATGTGGGGATCCCGGTTCAGGACCTCGACATCCTTGCAAGCCGTCCCGGTGACCCCTTCGGTGTCTTCGATGGTCAGGCATACGGAGTAGATGCCCGCCTTGTCGTAGACATGGACGAACGGGTCGTGGCGGTTTTCCTCGGTCTTTGAGAACGTGGTGCCATCGCCCATGTCCCAGTCCCAACTGACCATGCGGTTGACGGGCCCGCCCGTGATGTCCTGGAACGTCACATCAAGGAGTGTGCGCAGGTCATCGACCCCCGGAGGATCCTGCACCCGCTGGACCGTGAAATCCGGCGCCAGGCTCAGGGAACTTTGTCCGCTATCGAGGACCATGACGTAGTCGAGGTTCGTTTCGCCCTCGCTCCAGTACGAGTAACCATCGACGGCAGCCAGATCGAAGGCCGCACGCTCCTGGCCTCCGATCGGATCCGGGTTCCACCAACCGATGAAATAGAACGGCCCCGAAGGGTCCAGGGCACCGTAGACGCAGAACGGCTCCGCGTAGCCCCCTTCTGCAGCCGCTTCCCAGACGATCACGTCCTCGCCAGGTGCATCGGCCACGGTCTGCTCCATCTGCACCAGGAGGTAGCCCGCCTTCCCGAGGCTGGCGACGTCTTCCCGATCGAAGGTATCAAACGAATCGCCGGGCAGGTTCTGACTACGCGGGTCGCCCAACACGGCACTGGGATCCGTCCGGGTATTGGCGGCCCCGTTCAGGGCCGATGCCATGATCTGATCGGCAAAGGCCCCGAACGTGCCGCCGTCGACGACCTCGAAGCCCATGATGTCGGCCCGGGGCTTGCTCGCGACCGAGGTCTCGTCTTCCGTGGGTGCACATCCATAGCCGATGAAGCGGGTCCCTTCCAGGTCGTAAAGGTCCGCCATGCTGGCGCTTGCGCTCGGAACGGCGGCGAGCAATGCCAAAGTGGCGGCAGCAGCCAACAGGAGGCGCACTAGGAGGGACCCCGTATTCCGACCTTATAAGGAATATGGTCGACCCGCGGAACTGCGAGCACCTAGCGGGCCCCGGCGGCTACCCGCACGGCAGGCCTTCGGCCCGTCGGGCCAGCGTCACCAGACGCTTCGCGACCGTTCAACTTCCGCAGGCGATGCAGTCTTCCGGACTGTCGAGGCTGCAGGCCAGCTGCTCTTCTTCCGTCATGTCAGCCGCTGCGGCGCTTGCGGCATCTGCCTTGGATTGCCGCTCCTTTTCTGCATCTACCGTGAACTTGATGGCACCGGTGGCGGCCTTGGTCCGCAAGTAGTACATGCCGGTCTTCAAGCCGCGCTTCCACGCATGGAAATGCATGCTGGTGAGCTTGGCGAAGTTCGGG
>JBFKXH010000116.1:0-5524 GCA_041638175.1 Thermoplasmatota archaeon | reverse complement strand
GCAGGACCCGGACCAAGACAGCGATGGGGTGCCCGACGCATCGGACAATTGTCCACAAGCGGCCAACCCTGACCAAGAGGACCTGGACGGGGATGGCCAGGGCGATCTCTGCGATGACGACACCGATGGTGACGGTGTCCCCGACGAACAGGATGGCTTCGCCCGCGATGGCCAAGAATCCACGGACCACGACGGGGACGGCATCGGGGATGCCGGCGATCCGGATGACGACAACGACGGGATCCCTGATGACCAAGAACAGGTCTTGGGAACGGATCCGTACGCGAGTGATACCGACGCCGACGGCGTCTCTGATGCGGACGAGGTCGGTCTTGGATCAGACCCCAAGGATCCTGACAGCCCCCAATGGCGTGCCCATGGCGTCTCGGTCGAGCGTGGCGACAAGATCAAGGTCCGCTGGCAGAGCCCGATCGACGATCGCATCCTTGGATTCCACGTCATGGTCGATGGCCGCCTGGTCGAGACGGTCCTCTACGATGGAAATGCCTCGTATGAGACGTTCTTGATCCACGAAGGAGATTCCGTGGCCATCCACACCATCCTCAAGGACGGACGGGTCGGTGGGCAACCCGCAGGCACCGCGGGCATTCCCCCAGCCACGGTCGTGCCTCCCGCCCCCAAGATGGTCTGGCCGTGGATCGTCGGCAGCATCGGCGTCCTGGGGCTTGCCGGCGGTTACTGGTACGTCCGCGCGCGACCGTGAATCGCCTCGAAAGCGCGTCGTACTGGACCGACGGCGGCCGCAAAGAGCCAGGCATTGGTGAGTGCCGGGATGACATTGAAGACAAGGCCCGCGACCAAGCGCACCTGGAGCAAAGGAATCGAAGTTCTGTACTCGGGGATCAAAAGCCACGACATGGTGTCGGTGAGGATGCTGAAAGCCATGGTCGCCGCAAAGCCGGTGCACGCGGCCAGTACGACTTCACCGCGGCGTTCCGTGGAAAACCAACCACCCGTCCACCCGACCAAGGCCATGGCCGGCGCGTTGACGAATGGGCTTGGCGCAAGCCCCGAGATGAAGACGTTGGACAACGCCATGCTCCACAGACCGCTCCAAGCACCGACGCGGCCTCCGAACGCGATACCGCCTGCAAAGACGATCGCGTAGGTCAAGGCCACGTTCGGGATCGCGATGAATGCAAGGCGCCCGGCCATCGCCAAGGCAGTGACGGCGACGATCGGAGCGAATCGCGGCCCGACCTGCATGCCGGCCGCGCGGACTGCCTCTTGGCGGCGTTGACCCCGATGCCATGCGGTGACCATCAGTGTCGGCAGGAGCGCCGCTGCCGCAGTGGCCCTACGCAGGCGCCGATCGGGCCAGGCACCATCAAGCCGCCGCCCTTGGATCACGCGGTGCAGATCCTGGCGAAGGTCCTCTGCAGCGATCAACACCGCGCCGATGAACGCCGTGGCCCGGCGCGGTAGACGGAGGCCATCCACCAAGGACGGCATGGAAAGACTGCGAAAGATGGCCCAATTGACGCCCACGACGGCGACCACCCGAGCCCCGGCGACGAGTCCACGGCGCACGCCTTGCTCGACGCTTGCGGCATCGAGCCAGCCAAGGAGTGCTGCGTCGACCACGAGGGTGATGACCGCGAAGGCCAGGAACCCCCGACTGAAGCCGGTGGCGGCCCAAGAGGCTGCTGCGAGCAGGGCCACGAAGGGCCAAGGCGCCAACAGTCCCATCGCCGTGAGGCCGCCGGCGAACAGGACATGCCCCCAGGCCTTCATAGCGCCTCCAGACGGACGTCATGGGCCACAGGTTCATGGGTGGCCAAGAGGATCGCCGCCGTCTGGCTTCGCGATGCGAGAGCCTGCCAGAGCGCTTGCCTGCCAGCCCCGTCCAGGTGCGCTTCGGGTTCATCCAACAGGTAAACACAGGCGTCGACGCTGAGCACCTTGCCCAGGGCGACCCGCTGCGACTCTCCGCCAGACAAGGTCAGCGGATGGCGATCCCGCAGACCGTCCGTGAACCCGAACGGATCCACGGGCACTTCGTCAGCGACGGTCTCCCGCGTGAAATGGAGGCGCGCATCCGGCAAGAGCAGACGTCCGCCGGTCTGCTCTGCAAGGGCGGCAAGCCACGTGGTCTTGCCCACCCCGTTGGCACCTTGCAGCACGTGGACACCGGCAGGAAGGCTCAGCGCGGGGGCCGATCCACGACGCAAAGCGACCGGGTCACTGCGCAGCACGGGCTCGACGCCCCGTGCAAAGGCGGGGCGGACGTCCATGGTCTCAGGGCCCAGCGAGAAGGTCCGGGTCGCGACATCCAAGCCCACGTGGTCGCTGTACACCAGGGTACCCGGCCACGCGCGCATGGCGTCCTCCAATTCGTTGAGCGCTGCGGCGTCCAGCCCCTCGCCCGGCTCGTCAAGGAGCCAGAGGGGGCCACCTGGGAACGACAAGGCCAGTCGTCGGGCCTCGCCGCTTGAAAGGGTGTGGACTTCTTGACCAGCGCGCTGCGTTGGCGTCGCCATGCGTCGCAGGCGGGCCTCGCCTTCCACGGTCAGGCCCACGAACGCGTCCTGCGCGCGCTGCGGTGACCATCGGATGTGCTGTCGGATCCACTGCGCGTCTGCCTTTGCTGGGTCCTGGCCATCGATCGTCGCCTGGCCCCTCACGTGGGTCGGCATGCCGGCAAGCAGGCGAAGCATGCTGGTCTTTCCACATCCATTGGGCCCTGTCAGGCAGATCCGCTCTCCTGCCTCGATCTCCAGGGTGTGGGGGCCCATGGAGACAGTGGCAAGTGGCACAGGCGACCCAATCCTTCTTGCCATGAAATGATTGACGGGTCCGTGAAGTGGTTCCTGGTCGTCCTTGGCGTGATCGTATTGGGTGCCATCTTCTGGCCTGCACCGCCTGCCTCGGAAGGTGCGTTCCCGGTCATCGTGGTGGGGCCCGATGGGGAGATCTTCAACGGGACTGTGAACGCCAAGGGGACGGCGGACCGGGTGTTGCTGGCGGCTGCTGATGCGGGCGGGTTTGCGGTGCAGGCCACGGGGCGAGCGGATTCGTTCTTTGTGACGTCGATCGACGGGCACGACAACCAGGCCGACGGCGGCTGGTGCTTCGAGGCCATGGAGTCAGGATGGGTGTTCCCCCAGGTGGGCGCAGGAGGCTATCGGCTGGATGATGGCCAAGCGACGCGCTGGAGCTATCATCCGGGTGGTTGCCCGGGCGCCTAATGGTAGTCCTTGCCCAGCACCCGTGCGGCATCGCCTTCAGGGTCCTGATGACGGGCCCGGAACACGAGGACCTTCTCGATGGATACCAGCGTGTGCAGCACCAGTAGCAGCACGACCATGGCGTGGATCTGCGCGGTCAACACTCCGAGCGCCCAGATCGCCAGCACCCAGTCGCGGTTGAACACCCACGGGATGAGCGGACGCTTGAGCAGTTTCTTGGGCCGTGCAGCGGGGGAAGGGACCTGGCCGGTCTCCAGGATGTGGCTGCGAAGGTAGAGGACGTCATTGTAGGCATTGAGGAACCGCCAGAGCATCATGGTGCCAAGGGCCAGCATGGCAAGCCAGGTCGCAAGCCAGGGTTCGACCGACCACACGGGCTCGATGGGGGCCTCGGAGATTCCTGCCGCCAACGCCGGGATCAAGGCGACGATCATGGCGATCTCGACGATGCGGTCGAACACCATGTCGATGTACATGCCCAGGGTGCTGCCTGTGCCTTGCCGCCGGGCCACTTGGCCATCGGCATGATCCAAGAGGAGCCCCACATGGACCAGGCCGGCCCCGAGCGCCATCAGGTCCCATTGGGCACTGGCGACCAGCACCAGCCCCGCCAGGGACACGGCCAAGCTCAGCACGCTGACCTGATTGGGTGTGGCCCAGCCAGCGAACATGGCACTCAGCGGGCGGGCGCACCACGAGTTGAATCGACTCAACGGATAGAGGCGCACCTGGTCCCGGTCCTTGTAACGCCCTTTCTCCACGACGCATCATCCAGGGTTACGCTGATGAAGGCACCGTTCAGGAACACTCCCCGTACCCTTCGCCGCGGCGCAACGTGGTCTCGCCGGTGACCTCCCCGCTCCAGCTCTCGACAAAATGGCAGTACGGGGCTGCGATGTCCATGTCGATGTTGACCATGACCGGCACGCCCTCATGGTCTCGGATCCGGATGTCGCCGGTCTGCCGCCACTCTTGGTCTCCCGTGGCCCCATAGAACGTGATGGCAAGCCGCACCGTCCCGTTGCCGGTCCCGTGGATCCAGATGCCTCCGGGACCGTCCTCCACGTGGATATCGCCGGTCAGGGTCGCGATCTTGCCAGGGTCTTCCGTAAAGCCCTCGAACGGGCCACCGAGCATCCCTGAGACGAGCATGGCATACTCCCCCTCGGCGGTGACGTTGACCGTGAAGCTGGATGTTCCCGCTTGGGGGCCGTAGGGTGCCCAGATCCCTTCGGTCACGATCGGCAACGTGCTGTAGAGCAAGAACAAACTCGCCACGACGGTCTGGGCCTTGCCATCCCATCGCCCCCACCGTGCAAGGGCCGCCGGCAGCGCCCACGGCACCATGGCCAACCATGCCAGGAGCGCAAGATGCATGAGGATGTCCATGCCGGAGACGCCGCGACCGTAGCCGGTCGCGTAGGGTAGGTCCAGCATCATCAGGAACACCGGAGGTGCCAGCACGAGCCAAGGCAAGTGGCCACGCCACGGCAGGGCGGAAATGACCAGGATGATCGAGACCAGCACGATGGCGACGAGCAAGATCAACCAGCCATAATCGCGGGCCAAGACCGGTTCGCCTGCATCGATCAGTTCGCCCAGGAAGACGTGGGTCATGATGCCAAGGCTGAGGGACGCCACGAGCCCGAGGACGATGTGAAGGCGTCGCCGCGACGAGGTCCACGCTTGCCAGCGCGGCAGCGCGGCCAAAGTCAATGCTGCTGCCGCTGCGAGGATGAACCAGAGGACTGCCATCGAGTCGAAGCGAGCACGGGCTACTTAGCCCGGTCGTACACGTCGGGAAAAAGCCGAACCTTCAGACTTCGTCGAACAGCACTTCGTCGAAGACCGCCATCTTCTCTTCCCAGCTGTCCGGGTAGAGGTAGCGGACGGTCATGGCCACGCTGCTCAGGAGGCTGTTGCCATCTTGGGGGGTGAAACAGTACCCCACGACGCGGTGGCCGCCCTCCAGCACCTTGAGCGTGTTCTGGGCCAATACGGTCTGGTTCAGGATGCGGCCCATGTAGCCGTGGTCCCGACCAAACGCGAACACGCTGTTGGCGCTCTTCTTGTAGGTGGTGCTCAGTCCGGGATGGTCTTGGAAGTGTTCCAGGATCTCTGCTTCCGTGGTGGGCTTCTTCAAGCGCATGTCGAAGTAGAGCGTGTGCATGTACTGGGTCGGCACCTTCATGGCGGTACTGAACAGCTTGAGGTCCAATCCCTTGGTCTGGTACAGGTGCCAGACATCACGGGCGTGGTGGGTGCCGAAATCGCCGTCCTTGTGGGCGCCGACCTCGGGAGCACCGATGTTCTTG
>JBFKXH010000115.1:0-5588 GCA_041638175.1 Thermoplasmatota archaeon | reverse complement strand
CGCGTCGAATTGCTTCGCGTGTTCCCCAAGATCTTCGATGGCAGTCACGTACGCCACAAGAAAGTCCGGTTCCACCGCGCCAAGAAGGTGATCATCGAGCCGGAGATGGACAGCCCGCTCTTGGCCGACGGAGAAGTGTTCGGGTCGACGCCCGTGACGCTCACGGTCAAGCCGGGTGCCCTGAAGGTGCTGTTGTAGGCGCATCTTGAAGAACCGAATGGCCGTCGAGCGCTTGTGCTCCCCCTTCGCGAAGCGGAAGAGATGTACCACCTGGACGGCTGGGGCGAGGGGTACTTCCGCATCAACCGCCAGGGGCATCTCTGCGTACAGACCGGCGGTCAGTCCATCGACCTGCTGGCAGTCGCCGAGGCATTGCGTGAAGACGGCTATGGGCCGCCCGCCGTCGTCCGGTTCCCGCAGATCCTTGCAGACCGGGTCGAGCGCCTCAATGCAGCGTTCGACAAGGCGCTCAAGGAGAACGACTACCGTGCGCGCTACCGGGGGGTCTTCCCCATCAAGGTCAATCAGCGGCGGGACGTGGTCCAGGCATTGGCCAAGGCGGGCCGCAAGCATGCCCATGGCCTGGAGGTCGGTTCCAAGGCCGAGCTGGTCGCCGCGCTGACCATGGATGCCAACCGCAAGTCTTTGCTCATCGTCAACGGGTTCAAGGACAAGGCGTTCCTGGAAGCCGCCTGCGCGGCCACCCACTTCAAGGACGAAGTGATCATCGTGCTCGACGAGGTCGGCGAGCTCCCCCACCTGCTGGAGATGATGGAGGGCCTGGAGAATCCGCCGACGCTGGGCCTTCGCCTCAAGCTGCGCAGCAAGGCGCCGGGAAAATGGGCCCTGAGTGGGGGCGAGCGGGCAAAGTTCGGTTTGACCATCCCGGAGGTCTTGTGGGCCGTGGACGTCCTGCGCAAGGCGGGCCGGTTGGATCGGTTGCAGATGCTGCACTTCCATATCGGGTCCCAGATCAGCCACATCCGGCGGATCGCCCAAGGTGTGCGCGAAGCGGCGCGCATCCACAGTGAACTCGTGCGACTGGGGGTCCCATTACGGATGCTCGACTGCGGTGGAGGCCAGGCGGTCGACTACGACGGCAGCCAGAGCAGCGGGCACAATTCCTGCAACTATTCCATGGAGGAGTACGCGAGCACGATCGTGGCGACGGTCAAGGACGTCTGCGAAGAAGCGCGCGTGCCGGTCCCCGATCTGATCTCGGAATCGGGTCGGGCCGTGGTCGCCCATCATGCGGTCCTGTTGATCAACGTCATGCGCCGCATCCCGCACCTGCCGCCGGGCTCGACGGGGCCCAGAGACGAGGATGATCCGACGCCCTTGTGGAACCTATACGATGTGCTCGAAGGCCTTGGCCCGAAGACCGTCTTCGAGTCGTTCCACGACGCCGTGCAGGCGCGCGAGGACCTGCACACGCTGTTCGACCTGGGCCATTTGCGCATCACGGACCTTGGCCGCGCAGAGGACCTGCTGCGCACGATCTTTGGACGCATGCGCCGGATCCTGGAGCAGGAAGACGAGACCGACTGTGAAGAATACCAGCACATCCAGGCACTGATGAGCCAGAAGCTCGTGTGCAATTTCAGCCTCTTCCAGTCTTTGCCAGACGTCTGGGGCGTGAAGCAGCAGTTCCCGGTCGTTCCGGTCCATCGGCTGCGCGAGGCGCCCAGCGAAGTGGCCACATTGGCCGACATCACCTGCGACAGTGACGGCGAGATCCGACAATTCATCGACCTGCAGACGACGCGCCCGGAGCTCCCGGTCCATGCCCTTCGCAAGGGAGAACCCTACTACTTGGCCATCCCGCTGGTAGGCGCCTACCAAGATGCCCTGGGTGACTACCACAACCTGTTCGGCGAGACGAACGAAGCCACCGTGGAGGCCGATGACGAGGGGTGGCGCATCGCCACGACCGGCCACGGCAGCCGGGTCGGGGACATGCTTCGCTGGGTGGATTATGACCCCGGCGACCTCGCCCGACGGCTCAAGAAACGGATCCAACGACTGGCCGACAATGGCCGCATCCAGCCGGAGCAAGCCGCCTCGCTGGAGCAAGTCTACAAGCGCCTCATCGAAAGCCGGACCTACCTGGACGTCCAATGAGAGCGATGCATGTCTTCCAGGGCACACTCGCAGGCGCATTCCTCGCGTCCATGGCGTTCGTCATCGCCAGTTGGTGGCTGCACGCGACCCAGGGCGATTTGACCGTGCAGCAGACCGAGGTGCTGTTGGGGCTGCTCTACTGGGGCACCTATCCGCTCGTTTTCGTCGCCCTGGGCAGCCTGACTTGGCATTTTGTCCGATTCTATCGAGGCGACTACGCCTAACAAGCCCTTTTTACAGAAACGGAGGTGGCGCTCCTGGTCGGGCCTGTGAGAAAACCGGACGAAGCCGTAGCCAAAGCCATTGCAAGCACCAGTCTCTGGAGCAGCCGCCATGCCAAAGGCGTGGTCGCCACGGTGCTCATTGCCACCGTGATCCTGGGATTCGGGACCACGCTCATCACGACCAACGTGGACGTGGCGGACGTTCTGCCCCGCGGCAATCCCAACACGGAGGCTGCTCATCAGCTGACCGAAGAGTTCCGATCCACGTTCACCCAACAGGTCACGTTCCAGATGCACGTGGACGAGACCAGCCTGAATTGGCAGCGAGACAATGCGCTGCTCACATACCGGGCGGCGGCGTTGCAGGGAGACATGAACACGGCCGGCGGGGCCAACAACGCTGGCAATCCACAACCCAACAGCCAGAACATCACGGACGAGGTGTACGTCCGCGCCATGGAGGAGCTGATGCGGTTCATCCAGGCCGAGACCGACTTCACGCGGACCATCTCCATCAACAACATCTACGCGCTCATCCACTGGACGGAGCGCGGCGGCGAAGGCATCGCCACGGAGGATGATTTCCGGCTCCCGGGCTATGAAAGCCTCGACGAAGCCCAGAACTATTTGGCGGTGGACCAGGCGGTCAAGGCGGCCGTCTTGGAGACCGTCGACACCCTTGCCAGTCCCAGTTGGAACCACGGTGCCATGTTGTTCATGCCACCAGCGGACAACGACGAAGACATGCGGGTCCTGGGCAAGCAGATCATCGACGCGCGAGAACGTTGGCTTGACGCCGTTGAGAACGGCGAGACCACGTTCACCGTCTTCGGTCCGGACAACCCGCCCGAGTTCACGGTCGACTTCCCGGTCGCGAACGCCCACAGCAGCGAGTTGGTCGAGGGAGACCTGGTCCGCTTGATGCCCATCATCGCGGCCTTCATCATCGTGTGCCTGTTCATCGCGTTCCGCGACTGGCGCAGCATCGCCATCTCGTTCACGGCCCTCGGCGTCGGCGTCGTCTGGACGTACGGCACCATGGGGTACATGGGCATCGCGCTCAACACACTCAACATGACCATCGTGCCCCTGATCATGGGGGTGGGCATCGATTATGCCATCCATATGATCAATGAGTTCCTCGAGCACAAGGCGCATGGCAAGACCGACGCAGAGGCGTTCGAAGAAGCCGGCAAGCGGGCCGGGTTGGCCATGTTCATCGCGACGATGACCACCATCTTGGGTCTGATCGTGATGATGATCAGCCCAAGCCTGCTGATGGCCCAGCTCGGTTTCCTGAGCGCGGTCGCCATCGGCGCCATCTACGTGCTGACCATCACTTTCATCCCGGCAGCCTTGACGCTCGCTGGTGGCACCCAAGGCATGGGGGCCAGCTTCACCGAATCCAAGATCATGCCGGCCATGGCCCGAGGCGTCAGCAAGACGCGCTACGCCATGCTCTTGATCGTGGGCCTATTGACCGTGGGTGCCTGGGCAAGCAGTGTGACCCTCGAGGAAGAGGCGTTCGGCGACCCGGGCAAGAACTTCCCCGAAGACGATCCGATCCGACGCCAGCATGAGAACGGCTTGGAGCGATTCTACGAGATGCCCAACCCCGACGTCAAGACCAACATCCTGACCTTCCGAGGGCCGGGTATCTTGACACCCGAGGCGATCAAGTATTACCGTGAGATCGAGGCGAACCTTGCGACCAAGGAACACATCATCGGGGATACCCTCCGGACCATCCCCTTCTTCATCGAGACCTGGCTGACCATCAAGAACGGCGCCCACTGCGCGGGCTTGTCGGTCGCCGACGGACACGACAGCAACCCGGTCGGCGGCATCCTGGACCCGGTCCTCGACCCGGCAGCCGAGGGCGGCCTGCCATGCGCCCGGAATGTCGCATTCCCGACGAACCACCAGGCCATCGTGGCCGAGGTCAACGCCATGTTCGCAAGCCCCATGCGCGAGATCGCGGCGGTCATCGTCAATCATCCGAACCTGAACATGGGGGCCATGACGTTCGCCGTCGACGCGGGCACCTACGACGAAGCCGAGATGGCCTGGAACGAAGTCTGGTCCGCGGTGGCTGCCGCCAACAAGACGTTTGGCGGGAAGGCGCCCGAAGGCGTCCAAGTGGCCTTCGTGGGCAATTCGGCCACCAATTACCTGTTCGTAGCCGAGCAACTGCCTTGGTTGACCTACATGAGCGTCGCCGCCACGATCATCCTGTTCATCTTGGTGCTCGTCTTCACAGGCAGCCTCAAGGCGAGCATCGTCGCGACCGGTCTGGCCGGAATCACCAGCATCTGGTGGCTCGGCATCCTGCCGTTCATCGACGTCGGCCTCGCCATCACGCTGATGCTGCCCATCGTGTTCATCTTCAACATCGGCACCGATTACGCGGTGCATATGATCTGGAACCTCAAGCAGGTGGACGATGCACGCGAGGTGTGGGGCACGACCGGCAAGGCGATCCTGTTCTCGGCCATCACGACGGCCGGTGCCTTCGCCGTGTTCACGTTCATCCGCAACGTGGCTGTCAGCCGGACCATGTTGGCCACCACCCTCAGCATCGGCGTGATCTTCACTGCCACCATGCTCGTCATCCCGATCTTCTACAAGGTCATGAAAAGTGGGACCTCCGTGCCTGAGGAATCCGTCGAGACACCGCCGGCACGTGTGAAGGCACCGAAGCGCGCCAAGGCGACGAAGCGGCAGAAGGCCTGAATGGACGCAGCGACCGAATACCTCATCCGCAAGGACAAAAAGATCCTGGAACGCAAGCTACGCAAGGGCGAGAAGACCTACTCCGTGATCCAGGCCACCCATGGCGGTCGCACCGGGCTTCTGGCGGCGACCACCCTTCGGCTGTTGTTCATCGCGCGCCGCGCGGTCGGCACCTTCAAGGTCGAGATCCCCCGGGATGACATCGCGTCGCTCAAGGAGCAAGCAGACCGGTACGGAGCGGTCGTGGCCACGACCAAACGCGGCAACCGGTTCCACTTCGCGATGACCCACAAAGGCGCAGCCAAGGTCTGGCTGGACAAGGTGGCCCCCGGGCCGAAGATCAAGACCGGCGGCTCGGAACAGGTCCGAAGTGGCGGACCGATGCAGTTCAAGCCGAGCAAAGCGCCAGTCACAAAGCCGGCCGCGCCTGCCAAGCCCGCCAATGCGGCGGCCGCCCGTCAAGCCCATGACCCGTTGGCCGCGAGCCGGCACGACAAGTTGGCGCGCCTG
>JBFKXH010000114.1:0-5854 GCA_041638175.1 Thermoplasmatota archaeon | reverse complement strand
GTCGGCTCCCGATCCCCCGGCATCGCCGGTGGCACCGTCACCGCCGCTTTGTTGGGGCCGCATGCCTTCGTCCCAATCCAGGTTGGAGACCGGCTCATCGAACGTCCATACCTCCAATTCACCGAAGTATGCAAGGGGGGCGACGAACATGATCGCCAAGAAGACAAACAGCAGGCGCATCTTTGAACGACCAGCCTGTGGAGGCCATATGACCGCACCGGAACGGCCGTCCACGTCTGTCGACTGGCGACCGTACGGCATGACGGCATCCGCCTTGGGCGTCGCGATCCTCCTGAACGCCTGGACCGGCAACGGGCTTTGGCTGGGGTATTCCTTGTTCGGACTCGGTGTGTTTTCCATCCTCGTGGGGCTGGTCCGCGCCGGCCACTTGGTGCCCCCCAGCCTGGCCGTGTGGATGGTCGGAGTCGCGGCATCGTTGCACTACATCGGCGGATCGATGGCGGGCCTGCACCAGATCGGCGGCCCCAACGGTCTCTACTACGCGTTCCCTTGGTGGGACAACGTGGTCCATTTCCTCGGCTCGTGGGCCATCGGCACGGCGGCCGCTGCCATGTTGGCCGGCCGCGTCGAGGGTCCACTACGTCCCTTCCTGGCAGCCTGCGCGGCGATCACCGTCGGCGTGGGCGTGGAGCTGTATGAGTTCACGCAGTTCGTTTTGTTCAACACCATCGACCAAGGATTCTACACCAACACCTTGCTAGATCTCTACTACAACTGCCTCGGGGCGTCCGCGGGCGCGTACGTGTACTGGCGAGCCGGGCCTTCGCCGCAGGCCCACCCAGGTCCTCATGGCATCTCATAGGCAGCCCGTAACCACGCCTTCACTTGCCCGTCAATGGGTTCCTTCAGTCGCATCGTGATGTCCCAGATGTTGGTCGAGAAGTGATCGCACCGCGCGATGCGCGGGTCGTCGATACGATTCGGGGAAGCAAACGACAAGCGCACGCCTGTTTTCTGGATCGTACAGGAGGCGAACCGACGTTTGGCGACGAACTGCACGCCACCCTGGACCGCATCCATGCGCACCCCATCAAACTCCAATAGATGGTCGCGGACCGACGAAAAGATCGCCACCACCGCCGGCGAGGCATCGGCCAGGTGATCTTCGACGCGGATTTGCACGCAGGAATGCCATTGGCCCTGATTTCTGAAGCTCCGTCCGCATCGGGGGCATGTCCAGGTCATGCTTTTCGAAAGTACAGCAGCTTGTCCACTTCGGCCACCACCTCGCCGTCGCCGTTGCGCCACTGCATCTGGTATTCTCGCTCGTGGGGCCCGGCGTCGCAGGCCTTCTTGACCTCCTGGATGTGGCGCTTGGGGATGGTGAATTCAGCCGTCAGCGTGCCCCGGCCCGGACGCTTGAAACGGATGGCCGCGGCTTTGTCCCAGACCACATAGCCTTCGCCCAGGATGTGGAGCCACGCGAGCATGAACTGGGAATCGGCCGCCGAGTAGAGCGTGCCGCCCCAATGGGTGCCGACGTAATTGCGCGTCTTCAAGCCGAGCTTGAGGCGCATCTCCCAGTGGCGCCAATCGTCGCTGATGTGGGTGACCTTCAGGCCCGAATTGCGGATCGGCGGAAACAACCGCATCAAGCGGCGGAACGTGCGAGGTTTCGGATCGCCGACCCAGCGGCGCGGGTTGAGCCAGCGTGCCCCTTGCATCAGAACTCCCGGGGGATGCGCGTGGCCAGCATGTAGGCCAGGAATCCCAGCAGCACGGCCCAGATCGCGATCGCGTTGCGCGCAGACCGTCGTGCCTTGGCCTGATCCGCGTGCCAAAGGGGCCGGATGCCCTGGGCAAGGAACGTGGCGATGCCGGCCAGGTTGACGGCGACCAAGTTGGTCGCAAGCAAGAGGAAAGCACCCAGGGATTCCGCATGGTAGCCAGCCCCCAGGAGCATGGCGCCGGCGGCCAGCGGCGGCAACAGGGCCACGGCCACCATCACGCCGATGAGGCTGGCCGGGGCGCCGGTGGTGAAGGCCAGTCCACCGGCCACACCGCTGGCCAGGGCCAAGACCAGGTGCCCCAGGTCCGGTTCCGTCCGCGCCAGGATCTCTGCGCCGGCGGGATCCACATCCAAGAACGAGCCCAGGCCGAAGGCGACGAGGAAGCTAAGCCCCAGGCCGAGCAGCCCGGTCTGCAGGCTGCGGCGGATCATGGAGAGATCGCCCAACGTCGTGCCCAGGGCCAACGCCACATTGGGTCCCAGGAGCGGGGCGATCACCATGGCACCGATGATGGCGACCAGGTCATCGCGCAGCAGGCCGAGGCTCGCGACGATCGCCGACAAGATGGCCAAGGCGAGGAATGCAGGGTTGAGTGCGATGGCGTCCTCCACGTCTTCGTACAATTCCTCGCGACTGACCCGGTTGCGTGCCGGGGTCTTCGTCGGGTGTGCGGCGACCGGTTCCTCCTGCTCGCGTGGCATGGTCGCCTCCACAGGCATGACCACGAAGCGGACCTCTCCGAAGCGACTGCGCAAGGCATCGATGAGCGGCTCCACGTGGTTGCTTTCCAAGAGGTAGCGATGGAGTTCTTGGTCGTCGGCCGGCACACACCAAGCATCGATGACGTGGTGGCCCTCCGAGAGCGCTTCGACCTCCTCATGGACGTCCGTCGGGAGGCGGACCTCAAGGAAGCGCAGGGGCATCGTTCAGGCCATCTGGCCGAGCGGAGGAAAACCTTGCCCTAACTGAAACTGCAGCTCGGGCACTCGGGGCGGGCCCGGCTTTGCCACTGGAATCCATGGCTGCACCGTGGGCACTTCAGGTTGCGAACCGGCACGGGGGGTGCCATTTCGTCCGGTGGCGTCCACGTGCCCGTTTTCTTGTTGCGACCGAAGCTGAGGCCGCCACCCGTGGCACCTGCCACGACGGCGATGCCGACGATGATGATGCCGACGCTCGGGATCATCCCTGTGACCTCCAGGCCATTCTCGTCCTTGGGCTCGCCCATGATCTCGTCGTTGATCTGGTTCGTGCCCATGGTGGTGAGCACGGCGCCTGTGGCCGCGACCAGGACGGCGCCGAGGGCGATGGAGGCGCCCGTGATGCGGACCGCTCGCTTGGTCAGGTTGCCCACCAGCAGCAAGATGGCTCCGGAACCCATGAGCGCCACGCCGACGATGTTGACGATGTTGCCGGCGATGGCCAGCTTGGCGCCCTTGACGCCATCATCGTCGAATTCCGTGTATTCGGAGCGATCCGAGAACATCGTTTCGCCGTCCACTTCGGCGTCGTATTTGGCATAGGCACTGCCGTACAGTACGGTCTCCGAAGAGTTGTCGAAGCTGCGTTCCACGCTGTACCATGGGGTGAACAGACCACCCATCAGCAGCAAGAACGCGAACGTCATCAAACCAAAGCCCACCCAGGGGCGCTTCCCTACCATGGTGCGCTCAAACTTGCGCCCTTACAAAAGGCATCGCGTGGTTCATTTCCACTTGATGTTGCACCCCACGCTCGGGCGTTGGGTCTCCGGAACGCGGCCGGCCAGGACGTCCTGGACCGCCGCATCGAGGTCATCTCCGGTCGCAACGCCCTGGCCTGGGCGGCTTGCATCGAACTGGCCCCGGTATGCGAGCCTGTGCTGGTCGTCGTACAGGAAGAAATCGGGCGTGCACTGGGCCTGATAGGCACGTGCGGTCTCTTGGCTCTCATCGAACAGGTACGGGAATTCGTAGCCGCGTCGTTCGGATTCCTCGACCATGAGTTCGGGTGCGTCGTCGGGGTAGTTGGCCACGTCATTGCTGTTGATCGCGACGACGGCGACGCCTTGTGCGATCCAGGCTGAAGTCCGCGCGGCCAACGCGTCGGCCACGTGTTTGACGTACGGGCAATGGTTGCAGATGAACATCACCAAGAGGGGCGCACCCGGGGCCGGTCGAGCGAACCGTTGCCCCGTCCCGTCTGGAAGCTCAAAGTCGGGCGGCGCGGAACCGAGGGGCACCATGGCGGAGGGTGTGAGCACCATGGCTGGGGATGGCCCCATGGGCTGAAGGCGGTTACGCCCAGAATTCCAAGATGCCGACACACGCCGCGGTCACCATGATGATGGCGGTCGTCAGCCAACGGGCGGGCTGTTGGTCCACGGGTGGCCCAAAGTGGGCCGGACCATAAACCGAAGGAAGGGTTTCTCGGTTGTCGAAAGGATGGAAAGGAAAAGGACCCGAGAGGGTGCTATTGGCGTTCGGCCTTGGTCTGCTGCGCGGCCTTCGTCCACTTGACGTAGCGGTTGACGCGCTTGAGACCTTGGTGTTCGCGAAGGCACTTGCGGGACTTGTAGAACAAGACCTCGCCGTTCTTCTTCACGTACATGAGGCCGGTGCCGGGCTCGATGTCTTCGCCAGAGAACGCGCAGACGCGGACGGTCACCATCAGCGGCGGCCCCCGAGCTTCTTGGCTTCGCGCTCCGTCTCACGCAGCATCAGGACATCGCCCACTTGGACGGGGCCCATGACGTTGCGGCTGATGATGCGGCCATTGTCGCGGCCCGCCATGACGCGGACCTTGACCATGGTGACTTCACCGGTCATGCCGCCGCGGCCCATGACCTCGACGACTTCGCTGGGGAAGGCATCGAGTTCGACGTTCATTTCTTCGTCAGCCATGGTCCACCTAGGCCTTCAGGGCAGCGACTTTCTGGGCGACGTCTTCGACGTTCTCGGCAGCGGTGCCGGCGTCCAGCACGGCGATCGCGGCGGTGCCGACGGGGAGGCCCGTGGCGGCGCCGAGCTCGGCCTTGCTGGGCACGTACGCGTAGGCGATGCCCTTCTCTTCACACAGCAACGGGACGTGGGCCAGGATCTCCGGGGGGGAGACGTCTTCGGCCATCACGACGAGCTTGGCTGCGCCGCGCTCGACCTGCTTGGTCACTTCGTTGGCGCCCTTGGCCACCTTGCCGGTGGTGCGGGCCTTCTCGACGGCCTCGTAGGTCGCGCTGCTTAGTTCCTTGGGGGTTTCGAATCGAACGAACATGGTGGTGTCTCCATCTCTGCGGCTCAAGGCCACAGATCATATTTCCTTGACAGCCCGCCTCCTTGCGGAGCGGCCACCAAGAGCCGCCGACTTGGGTCTGCTATTTAGCGATTTTGTGGCGCCAGATGGCCAAAGCGGCCATGCTCAACAGGAGTGCCAAGCTGGTCATGCCCAGGTAGGCACCCAGTGCCGGTCGCAGCGAATGGGCTGGCCGCCCGGACCATTGCGCAGATTGCTGGTACAATGCCATGGTGGTCCACGCAAGGCAGAGGACCCACGTTCCGGCGGCCACGCGCAGAGCCGTCTCGGGGTGGAACCTGCGGTACCATTGCGCCGAGGCACCGACGGCAAGGCCCAGCACGCCGACCATTTGCACGATCGGGATGAACACCAGCATCAAGGGTCCGCCATAGCGGGCGCGAAAGGCGTCGTAGCTGAAGGTCGCAGAGCCTCCTTCCTCTGGGTCCACAAAGACATCTCGCAAAGAGAACTCCACGTGGTAGAGGATGTTGTCACAATCGGTCACGCCGTCGGGCCCAAAGCACGTCCTGAGCCCGATCTCCTTCGTCGCGAAGGGGACGAACAGCATGACCAGGGACAACAGCGCGGCAACGGTCGTCATGGTGGCCATCCAACGGACCTTGATCTTGGGCCACTGGAACTTCTTGACCGGTGCAGGTTCCTCTTTTTCGACGAAGAGGGGGGCCAACGGTGAACCCCCGTGGCCTGCGGCCTGCCACGCGTCCGCTTGGTAGAATCGCGCGGCACCGAACAACAGGATGCCTGCGCCCGCCGCCAGGATCGGGCTGCCGATCTCGGGGGACCACGCCTCCACGGAGGTGCCTCTCCAGGTC
>JBFKXH010000113.1:0-5911 GCA_041638175.1 Thermoplasmatota archaeon | reverse complement strand
TGCCCCCACCGCCCACCGATCCACCCTGTGGATGCTGACCTGCCTCGGTGCCATCGACGGCACCGTGGTCATGCTCGCTGCCGGCGGACGCATGAACAGCCTGGTCGCGGCCGTCGTCGTCGGTCTTACCGTGGTCTCCGGTGCGGGGGCCTGGATCGCTGCGCGGCAGGCCTTCGGACAACACCGCCACTTCCGGGATTATGCGGTCCTTGGGGCCATGGCGGCGACCAGCATCGCAGCCACCGTGGCGGCCGCCTGGCTCGGTGCCACCGTCGGCACCGCCATGACCCTGCACATCCTGCCGAAAGCGGCCGGCCTGGTCCTCTTCCTGGTGGCCGCCGAAGTCGGTGGCCTGAAGCTGCCTCGTCTGGCCGGAGCGCCGTTGCCTGTCGTGGCCGTTCTTGGCAGCCTGCTCGTGGAGGTGGCATGGCAATGGACCCCTTGACCGCAGCTGCCTTGGCAGGCCTGGTCGCGTGGATCAGCATCCTCGTGGTCATCCACCTGCCGGGCATGCCCATCTCGGTCCCCGGCATCCGACGCGTGGGTGCTGCGACCATCGCTCTTCTGGGCCTCCAGGTCCTTGGCGCCCCCGTGCCTTCCTGGCTGCCCCTGGTAACACTCGTAGGAGGTGGACTGCTCGTGGCCTTCCAACCACGGGGCGCCGCGGCCGCGTAGGCTAAGAGCCCCGCCCCGGTCCTCGGGGCGTGGCCATCCTGTGCGTGGACCAAGTGAGTGTTGCCGTCGAAGACCTGGACGATGCCAGTAGGATCTATGAGGGCATCCTGGGCCTCAAGGCGGGCCACGACGAGACCGTCGAAGACCAAGGCGTGACGACCCGGTTCTTCCCCGTGGGTGATAGCCGGAGCGTCGTCGAGGCCCTGCTTCCGATCGGACCCGATACTCCTGTTGGCCGATTCCTTGCCAAGCGAGGCCCCGGCGTACACCACATCGCGTTTCGCACGGACGACCTGGAGGGCGAGCTGGCACGGCTCAAGAAACAGGGCGTACGCTTGATCGATGAGAAGCCGCGCCTGGGTGCGGAGGGAAAGCGCATCGCGTTCATCCACCCGAAGGAGACGGGTGGCGTCTTGATCGAGCTTTGCGAATGTTGACGTTGCGTCGATTCCACGCATAGCCCCAAATAGCCCCAAGAGGCCCTAACCCCATGCGTTTGTTCGTCATGGTGACGCTCGTCGCCGTCATGTTCGCAGGCTGCAGCGAAAGCGAAAAGCCGGCCGCCAAGGATTCCTTCTCAGAAGATCTGGATCAGGATCTCAAGGCCACGGCCACGACCGGCATCATTCGTGGTGTCGTCATCGATGAGACCATCACGCCCGTAGCAGACGCATCCGTCCGTCTGCTGTCCCAGGAAAAAGAGACCACCACCGACGCAAACGGCGCGTTCGGGTTCGATGGGCTCCAGCCGGGGACGCACTTCATGGAGATCAAGCGATTCGGGTACGGGACCGTCCAATCCAGCGCCGACGTCACGGCAGGGGTCGAGACCCCCGACATCGTCAAGGTCCAGATCGCCCGCATCCCAGGCCTGGAACCCTACTCGGAGACGCTGCTCTTCGAGGGATTCATCCAGTGCTCCGTGGCCTACGTCATCAACTCACGAGCGGTCTGCCAACTGGTCCCCGATGCGGTACCGATCCAGGAGGACAAGTTCGCGACGCGCTACGAAGAACTACCGCGCGTGCCGACGTTTGCGCAATCAGAGATGCAATGGGAAAACACCCAGCAGTTGGGCCAACACCTGAAGGTCATGTACACGGACGACTCGGACGGCCTGGACAACTTTGCCGTCGATGAAGGAGAATCGCCGCTTCGTATCGCCGCGGACAATGGCACCTGGGAAGAGAAGCACTTCGAGGAGGTCGGTGTCTTGATCCGCGTATTCCCGAGCCGGGCCCAAACGCCGGCCGTGAGCGTGATCCTGCAGCAGGAATTCGAGATCTACTCGAGCTTCTTCTACCACTATGCGCCGCCTGAGGACTGGTGGTTCCTGGACGCCAGCACGCGACCGGCACCGCCGGGCTAGGGGGTTGATTGTTTGACCCGGCAGGGGCCTTCGCCCCATCGCAACGCCTATGACCGTGGCCGGGGGGTCCTAGCCATGCGCTACGCCTTGGTGCTCCTGCTTTTGGCTCCGGCTGCCTCCGCTGAGATGTTCTCGTCGGGCGACATCGCGCCAGGCGGGTCCTGGTCCTATACGTTCACCGAGGTCAACGAACAAGGCCACACGTACCACTGCCACCCCCACCCGTGGATGCAGGCCATGGTCCACGTGGTGGAGGATTCGGACGGCGAGACCAAGACGCTGACGGTCAACATCGTCGAAGGGGCGAACCGCGACGACTGGGGCTACGAACCAGCACACCCGGTCATCGAGGTGGGTGATACCATCACTTGGGTCAACCAAGGCGCTGCCGTCCACACGGTCGATGAGGACGAAGGGACCGGCGATCACGACCACGATCACGACCACAGTGACCACGACCACGACGAAGACAGCCCGGGGCTGCCGTTCGTTGCCCTGCTGCTGGCCGTGGTCGGCCTGGCCCTGCGTCGCCGCTGAACCTATTTGGGGCCAACTGCTAGTGCATCCGTGGACTGGCACATCGAGCGCCTCGACCGTTGCGAGAGTACCCAAGAAGAGTGCCTGGAGCGAGCCCGCCTCGGTGCACCGCAAGGCTCGGCGGTCATCGCCAAGACCATGGACGATGGGCGGGGTCAACACGGCCGGGGCTGGCACGCGCCCCAAGGCGGCCTGTACCTTTCGTTCGTTGTGCGTGACCTGGACCCGCGACTTCTGACCTTGGCACTGGGCAATGCGGTCGCAGACGTCCTGGAGGTCGCCGGCGCCGAGCCGCGCCTCAAATGGGTCAATGACGTCTGGGTCGCCGGCAAGAAGGTCGCCGGCATCCTCGTCGACGCAGAATCCACCGGCGACAAGCTGGACTTTCTCGTCGCCGGCATCGGCATCAACATCAACGGCACGGCTGCCGATTGGCCATCGCCCCTGTGTGACACGGCGGCCACTCTCGAGGACATTCTTGGTGCCGACAGCTGCATCGAGGATCTGGAGACCTACCTGCTGGACGCCATCGGGACTTGGATCGACCGGCTGCGCGAAGGGCAAGGCAGCCAGATCGTGTCCGCATGGCGGGCTCGCGATGCCCTCATCGGCAAGACCGTCGGCTTCGACCCCGACGGGGACTTCTGCACCAAGGTGATCGGCACGGCCGAAGGCATCGACGACCACGGGCGCCTCCTCTTGGCCACGGACGAAGGCCGACAAGCGTACGCAGCCGGATCGGTTTTTCTCCAAGAATAACGGCAACTGCCGAAGTGGACTTCAACACTCTTTTCTAAGGGGCGAAGGTCGAAGCGTCTCTCCATGGCCGTCGGCATCCTAAGCTATGGCGCCTCCGTCCCGCGCTACCGCATCCGCAGCGAAGAGATCGCCCGCATCTGGGGCGACGACGCCAACATCGGTGCGGCCCTCAACGTGCATGCAAAATCCGTGCCAGGCCCCGACGAAGATGTGGCGACCATTTCCGTCGAAGCGGCCCGGCAAGCCATGCGTCGTGCGCTGGCGGCCGGTTCCGCGACCCCGCAAGACATCGGCGCCATCTACGTCGGCAGCGAATCCCACCCATATGCTGTCAAACCCACGGGCACCATCGTCCAGGCTGCCATCGGGGCGGGCCCGTTCTTGACCATGGCCGATTTCGAATTCGCATGCAAGGCCGGCACAGCCGCCATCCAGGCCGGCATGGGCCTGGTAAAGAGCGAAATGTGTGAGACCGTCTTGGCCATCGGCTGCGATACCAGCCAAGGCGCTCCACGAAACGCCCTCGAATACAGCGCCAGCGCCGGCGGGGCGGCGTTCCTGTTAGGTCGCGACAAAAAGAAGATCATCGCCGAGATCGACCACACGGTCAGCTTCACCACGGACACCCCGGATTTCTGGCGCCGCGAGGGGCAAAAATACCCATCCCACGGTGAGCGCTTCACCGGTGTGCCCGCCTACTTCCGCCACGTGGAGGAAGCCTCCAAGCGACTCATGGAGGACCAACACACCAAGCCCAAGAGCTACGATCACTGCGTCTTCCACCAACCCAACGGAAAATTTCCCGTCGCCGCCGCCAAACGCCTCGGATTCAAAGCAGAACAATGGCAACACGGCCTGCTCGCGCCGCGCATCGGCAACACCTATTCCGGCGCCATCCTGCTTGGCCTGGCCAATGTCCTTGACCATGCCGAGCCCGGGGACCGCATCTTCCTGTGCGGCTATGGTTCAGGGGCTGGCAGCGATGCGTTCGACCTCACCGTGACCAAGAACATCCTCGACTACGATCGCAGCGACCCGCTTGAGGCCATGCTGGACGACACGACGGAGATCGACTATGCGACCTACGCCAAATTCCGTGGCAAGCTGAAGATGGGGGGTGCATGATGGACGCCCACGTCATCGGGGCCGCCCACACGCCATTTGGAGAGCTGTGGGACAAGAGCTACCGTGACCTCATGACCGACGCAGGCATGGCAGCCATCCGTGATGCCAAGATCGCCGGCGAATCCATCGACCAGGTGTTTGTCGGGACCATGAGCACAGGCAAACTGCTCGGCCAAGAGCACATCGCCGGGCTGTTGCTCGACGGCGCCGGCCTGGCTGATCTACACTTGCCCGCCACCCGCGTCGAAGCCGCGGCTGCAAGCGGCGGACTGGCGTTCCGGCACGCGGTGCAGGCCATCCGCAGCGGCGAAGCGGACATGGTCGTCGTGGGAGGCATCGAAAAGATGACCGACGTCAGCGACACCGACGCCGCTGCCATCCGCGCCAGCGGCATCGACCAAGAGTGGGAGCATTTCTTTGGCGCGACCGACGCGGCCATGCACGCATTGCTTGCCAAGCGCCACATGCACCTGCATGGGACCACGCGCGAACAATTGGCCGCCGTGGCGGTCAAGAACCACCGCCACGCCGTGGACAACCCCCTGGCCCAGTTCCAGAAGGAGATCACCGCGGACATGGTCCTCGGCGCACCCAAGGTGGCCGAGCCCCTGGGCGTCTTCGATTGTGCTCCGCTCAGTGACGGTGCTGCATGCGTCGTCCTTTGCAGTGATCGCGTCGTCGACTCCTACGAAGGGGCCGTGAAGGTCAGCGGCAGTGGACAGGCCAGCGACACGTTGGCACTGCATGACCGCCAAGATCTCACCACCTGGGCCGCCACCGAACACGCCGCAAAACGGGCGTACAGTCAAGCCCAGATCAGCATCGCAGACATCGACCTGGCAGAGGTCCACGACGGCTACACCATCGGAGAGATCCTCGCCATCGAAGACCTGGGACTGGTCAAGAAAGGCGAAGGCGGACCCGCGACCCTGGATGGCCGCACGACCCACGGCGGCGACGTGGTCGTCAATCCAAGCGGCGGCCTCAAGGCGCGAGGGCACCCGGCCGGAGCGTCCGGCATCGCACAGATCTGCGAACTGACCTGGCAACTGCGAGGCCAAGCCGAAGGTCGCCAAGTCAAGGACGCTCGCATCGCCGTGGCCCAGAACACGGGCGGCACCGGGGCGACCGCTGTGGTCCACGTCCTGGAGGCAGCACCATGAGCGTGCCACGATTCTGGCGGGAGATCCCGCAGCGCTACAACCTGGAAGCAAGCCGCTGTCAAGTGTGCGAAGCGATGCATTACCCGCCGCGCACCGTGTGCCCGACGTGCCGGCGCGCCAGCATCGGCAAGATGGAGCGGGCGAACCTCGCCGGCACCGGCTCGATCCTGGAGTGGACCCGCGTCCACAAGGCGGCCCCCGGCTACGAGGACCAGGTCCCGTACGTGATCGCATTGATCCAGACCCGCGAAGGCCCGATCTTGACCGGACAGATCGTGGATCT
>JBFKXH010000112.1:0-5939 GCA_041638175.1 Thermoplasmatota archaeon | reverse complement strand
GGTCGACCTAGCGTTCCTAGAGGATGGCTGGGCCCAGGAACGTTGCGACGACCCAGGTCGCCCGCTCAACGGAACCATCCATGGTCTGCAATCCCATGGAGAAAGTGGTGCGGCGAGGTGGGAGCGGCATTGGCTCCACACCGATCTTAACACAGCGCCACGCCACTTCTGGAGCAGTGGCACCAGCGCCACCATCGAAGATGGGCCGGGTTCTCCAGTTGTGCAGGGTTTTGCGTTCGAATGGAGTGCCGAGACCATCGGCTGGGGCGCCATGCATTTCCGAGGCTCAAGCATCCCTGCGGCTGATTGGTCCATCGAGGCCCACGTGGATGAACTCACCTACTCGAGGAGCGGGCCGTGGCTGGCCGCTGTGGGGCCGGCGGCGACCTTCACGTGGCTTGATGAGAACGCGACCACCATGTCCCTCGCCACGGCAGGAGATTGGTCATCCATCAGGCTCATGGCCCCGGCGATTCAAGCAGAGGTGTTCAGCCTAGGCGCCACGTTGGAAGCGCTGCTGGGTATTTCTGAAGTCTACGTGGCCGAGACGTACTGGAGCCATGAAATTGGGCCAGCCTCCTGCAGAGTGTTTGATTGCATGCCCGAACCGTGGTAACCAGCCGACTTAGGTCGACCAATCAACCACGAAGAACAGCACGTACACGTACACCAGCAGTAGGACAACCAACAAGGCCAACCAGGCGCTGGTCGCGATGCGCACCCGCGTGCTGGCTCCCGGAAGCCATGCAAGGACGAGTGCTGCAATGGCGGTGACGCAGATGAGTACGCCCCACGTGAATTCGTTGGGGTCCGCGGCGTCGCGCAAGGGTCGCAGAATTTCGTAGGCCCAAGGAAGGGTCAGCAAGAACAAGCCGCTGGCGCCCAGGGTGGCCCATGCGGCTCGCTCCGTGTGCTTCACGCCTTGCCCAAGCCCAAGGTTTTGGCGATGACCATACGCTGCACTTCGCTGCTGCCCTCGCCGATCTCGCACAGCTTGACATCCCGGAACATCCGCTCGACGGGGTAGTCCTTGGTGTAGCCGTTGCCGCCGTGGATCTGGATGGCTTCGGTGGTGGCCCACATGCCGACTTCACTGGCGTACAACTTGCCCATGGACGCTTCCTGGGTGAACGGATTGCCTTGGTCCTTCAAGACCGCGGCGCGCTGCAGGAGCAGGCGTGCGGCGTCAATTTGGGTCGCCATGTCAGCCAACTTCCATTGGATGGCTTGGTTGGCTCCGATGGGCTTGCCGAATTGCTTGCGTTCCTTGGCGTATTCGAGGGAAGCATCGTAGGCGCCTTGCGCCAACCCAAGGGCGAGGCTTCCGATGGCGATGCGCCCGGCATCGAGGGTCTGCATGGTGCCGATGAACCCCATGCCGATGCCTTCCTCGCCGCCGATGACCCGGTCGTCGGGGAGCCACAGGTCCTCGAAGTAGATCTGGCTCGTGATGCTGCCACGCATGCCGAGCTTGTCTTCCTTGTTGCCAAGGTTCAGGCCCTTCTCGCCTTTTTCGCCGATGAAGGCGGTGATGCCCCGAGCACCCTTGGAGGGGTCCGTCTTGGCCATGATGGTGAAGGTCTCGGCGATGTGGCCGTTGGTGATGAATTGCTTTTGCCCGTTGAGGGTCCAGCCGTCGCCTTCCCGGACGGCCGTGGTCTGCAGGCCTGCGGCGTCGCTGCCAGCGCTGGGCTCGGTCAAGCACCATGCGCCCCAGGCCTTGCCGCTGGCCATGGGTGGAACGTACTTTTCCTTCTGTTCCTGGGTGCCTTGTCCCAGGATGTGGCCATAGCCGAGGCCGTTCTGGGCAGCCAAGCTCAGACTCAGGCTGCCACTGACCCGGGCGATCTCCTCGATGGCGATGTTGTAGCTCAACGTGTCCACGCCGGCGCCACCCAATTCGGGGGGTGCGACCATGCCCATGAGGCCCATGGCGGCCATTTCTGGTTCCAGTTCCGTGGGCCAGTAGTCCTCTTCGTCCATCTTGGCCGCAATGGGCGCGACCTTGGTCTCGGCGAACTCGCGCATGGTCTGACGGATCAGGTCATGCTCGGCCGTCGGTTGGAAATCCATGCGTCGGCCAGAGAGCCCCGCCTTTTCAGGGCTACGGGCTGCGAAGCTCTGTGGCCAGGTTGCGGCGCGCTTGGTTGCGGGCGGTCATCGCGACCGCCACGGCCAGGCTCCCGATCGCGATGCCTGCGGCCAGCGCGGAGGCCCACCACGGCAGGTAGAACCCCAGGGGTACGGGCGATCCGCGCCAACCAGGCAAGACCGCGGACAGGATGATCGCGAGCACCAACGTCGCGACGGCCGCGCCGGCCAGACCCACGCCGACCACCCGCGCCCCGAGGCGGAGGGTCCCGAGCACCAACATGCGCCGCGGCACCCCAACGGCGCGGCACACTGCGATCTCACGTTGGTTCCGGTCCATCTGCTGGGAAAGGCCATACCACAGCAGGAAGGCGGGCAACACGAAGAACAGGATGGTGATGGTCATGGTCAACGCTTGCAGCACATCCATCAATTGCCCGACGTAGCGACGCGCGAATTGGCCGCTATCCTCTGTGCCCCAGCCGGAATCGGCGGCCAAGGCCCGGATCGCCTGCGGGTCGTCGGTCTCCACGTGGATCGCGTTCACCGATCCCTCGGCACGATCCAACATACGCACATCGTCGATTCCGGCGATGACCACGATCCGGTCGACGGCGTCGATGCCGGTCTCGTAGAGCCCGACCACCACGGCGTTCTTGCGGATGATGTCCTTGAAGGGACTGCGCGGGTCGATGCGCGCGGTGGTGATCTCGAATTGGATGGCTTTGATCTCGGCGTCATTGGGTGGCCAGGCGGTCAGGTTGGCCCGTTCATCGTCGTCCAGAAAACGCTCGTAGGCTGCCAAGGACATCATCAATTGGATGGTCTCCTGGCCATCTTGGGGAAACGATCCCGCTTGCATGTGTTCTCGCAGCTGGCCGCGTGACCAGTCGTCGTCCAGGTCCACGCCCATCAACAATCCGACTTTGTAGGATTCTCGCGGATCGGTCTCGACCCCCGGGGTCTCGACCTGGTAGCCTTCCTGTTCCTCCAGGTACGCGTTCTCGAGTCCGCGCCGACTCAGCACGTAAGTGCTTTCGTAGTAATGGTGCGCGGTGCCGCCAGCGGCTTCGATGGCGCGGGTCACGTTCTGGACCCCGTGCTCCGTAAAGACCGCGGCCTGTGCCGCTGCAGGCTCAGACGGGGTCACACGCACATCCCCAGTGAACATGTCCGCCACTCGCGACTCGGTCTCCTCTTCCATCCCCGAGAACACGCCCACGACGACCAGCACCAGCGCCAGGACCCAGGCGACGGTCAGGCTCGTCGCGCGCCACCACCCTTTGGCGTCGCGGTACCAACCGCGGGCCAACAAGCGAGAGGGGTCCATACCGCGCCACGTGCCATGCATGGTTTCAAGCTTCTTCCTCTGGAAATTCGACTTGTGTCCCGAATCGACCTTATACGCCAAGGATTCTGGTCACATATGCACAACGCACTGCGCGTCTCCTTGGCCACAACGGCCTTGGTCAGCGTCATGTTCTCCGGCTGCACCGAACTGTTTGGATCCGATGCAAGCGGCTCCTTGGCCCGCATCGTCGAGATGTCCATGGACCCGGACACCTTCGCGGACATGGAATACGTGGAGACGCCCGAGGATTTCATGAACGTCCTCGGTACGGCCAAGTACGTCTACACCCACAAATCAGGTGAGGTCGCGACCAAGGACGTCAGCGTCCGATTCACCGATGATTCGGGTCGAGAGCGCACTGCAAAACTCTCAGAATTCACCCAAAAAGGCACGCTCAACGATGGCGACTCGGTCACCATCGATGGGGTCGCCATGTACAGCGCCATCCGCCTGAGCGCAGACGGCGACACACTGGCAGCCCGCGGGACGGAAGCCGTCGATTGGTTCGCGGTCGATGGCGTCCCGCTCCCGATCGCCGGCGACCCGGGCGCATTGGCCAGCTGGACCACCACGACCACCAGCACGGGCGACATGGGCATGGATGACGCCGCCGTGTACTGGTACGAGGAATACGAATCCATCTGCTACAATGACGAGACCCAGCAATGGGATGATTGCAGCGAGTACGATGAGGGCACCATGGAAGTGACCGATGTCACCTTCGACGCCCTCCAGACCATCGTCCAAGACATGTCTTTGGCGGTCGTGTCGGCAGGCGGCGCGGAGCGGTTGGACCTCAGCAGCTCCGTGGAGATGACCGGCCATGCGTTCTTTGACATGTACCTGCAAGGATGGAGCGAATACGGAGAGCTCGACGAGCAAGGCGAGCCTCGCTCCAGTGATCGCTACGAGGAGGGCGATGGCCACTACGGTTTCTCCCTTGAGGATGCCACCCTCCAAGCGGATGGCACGGCGTCCCTTTTCTTTGACCGCAGTGGTCGGCTACAGACCATCGGGATGGAGGGCAGCGTCTACGCGGATGCGACCCTCGAGTTCTGGGACAACGCCACCGCACCGGAGGGCGACCCGGACGACTTCGATCATCCGCTGATCGATGAAAGCGAACCCTACCAGGAAGAGCCGTACGAAGACTATGGCGAAGAAGACGAGATCAGCGAACTGCTGGCCCACCTATGGGCCATGGACCTGCGTGTCGGCGACGAATTCCACGTCGACATGGACATGATGGACCTGGGCCAAGATTTCGGCACCGAAGGCGGATTTGCCATGCAATACGAGCTCATCGTCGTCGAGCGCGAGGACAAGAACGTCGGCGGCACGACCTATGATGCCCTTCGCCTGCAAGGCCACGGCAGCTTCGTCTACGTCGTGGGCGATGAAACCACGGAACTGGATTTCAGCGAATTCACGTTCTGGATCGGCGCCGAGAGCTACGTCCCGATCTACCTGGAAGTCACGTACAACCAGGTCGTGGGACTGGCGGATCTGGAACCGATCCTCGATGCCATCGAAGCGGAAATGGGCGATGAGGTCGACCTGACCCGCCCGACGATCTTCGACGCGACGGGTACCATGACGACCGTACTGGCGATCAACGACCTGCGCGGCGACATCCGGGTGGCGGCCCCCCTGACGATCGGTGGCCTGTTCAACTCGCCAATTGCCTTGATGGGGCCGGCCCTTGCCGGAATGCTGGACGACCAGTACGAGGAAGAATGGGATGGCGAATGGGACGACGAGGAGTACACCTACATCGGCGGCGGAGACGTCCAATTCAACCGCGACTCGGCGGCACTGGAGATCACCGTGACCAGTAGCGACTACAGCACCTACTGGGAAGACCTGGATATCTCCGGTTGTGACAGTTGGCCCCAGGGGATCATCATCGCGGGCGAGGTCATTGAAGGATGCGTGGGGCCGGTCGAGATCATCTACACGCCGACCAACACGTTGATCTTCCAATCCTACGCTTAGAACGTCCGCAGCGCGCTGGCGACTTGCGTCTTGCTCTGGGAGCGGAACGCGATCCACAGGGCGATCGCCACGCTGCCAAGGGTCACCAGTAGGGCGAGGAAGACCGCCAGGCCGGTCGCATGGTAATCCATGGGAAGCGGAATGTCCCGGCGCGACGGCAACGTGTTGTGCAAGATCACCCCGAGGACCGTGGTCATCAGGGCTGACGCGACCAAGGCCACCGCCGTGACCTGCAGGACCACCACGCTCAATGCGCTGCGGATGGTCCGGTAACGGATGCCGATGGCTTTGCAGACGGCGATCTCTCGGTTGTGGGTCTCCAATTGGCGCGTCACGCCATGGGTGACCAGGAACGCGGGGAGCATGAACAAGAAGACCGTCATGAGGACGCTCATGGCTTCGAGGACATCGATGAGCTGCCCAAGGTAACGATCTGTGAAGTGGGCCGCGGATTGATGGCTCCAACCTTGGCGATCCGCTTCGGCGTGGACCGCGTCCGGGT
>JBFKXH010000111.1:0-5959 GCA_041638175.1 Thermoplasmatota archaeon | reverse complement strand
GCCCACTTCGAATGGCTCCTGAAATTCGCCGAACCCCTTGGACTCGGCTTCAACGAGATCGGCAAGTGGAACATGGGGAGCGAAGGCACCCACGCATTCTGCAACGGCCTCAACGAATGGTACGGCAACCCGGACCCCTGCGTCGGTGCCGGAGCCAGCTACGCGGTCGAGAACTGGGCCGCGGCCGGCTTCTGGAAGCAACTCATCGCCGGGATCGAGGCCTTCAACGAATCGAGCGGCAAGAACCTCAACTTGGGCTTCTGGAAATGGCACGACATGGTCGAGGACCAGCACGCCGAACACACGCACGACGAACTTCGCGAAGACTTCGATGAAGAGTGGTTCAACGAAGAGAAATACCTGGAAGGTGCCACGCACATCCTGGACCGCGTGCAGCAGTTCTGGACCGGCCTCAACGAGAGCCGCCTGGCACGCCAGACCGTCACCGCTTGACACAACGCTGATACGGACCATCCTAGGTCGCCGTGTATGCGCATCCTGGCGGCGATCATGCTGATGAGCCTGGGTCTGGCTGGTTGTGCCACGCCTACCGAGACTCTGGACACGGACGGCGACGGCCTTGACGACCAACAGGAGACGGCTCTCGGGACCGACCCCAACCAGGCGGATACGGACGGCGACGGCATCCTGGATGCGGCTGAACTGGACCTTGGGACGGACCCGCTGCGCCGGGACGACAAGCCGGCACTCGCCTTCCGCCCGGTCGTCGACCTGGGCAGCAAGGCCTACCCGGTCGCCGCCGGCACCAGCTGCAACGACTCGGTCGATGACGGCGATTGTGGCCTCGGCGAACCGACGGTCGAAGTGGCCGGGGACGGGACCATCTACGTATCCGGGGTCTGCTGCATCGGCAACGCGCCGCCCATTTACGTCAGCCGCGACGGAGGGGAGACCTTCCACGACATGCCAGGGGATGACGTGCGTGAGTTGTTCGGCATCGAGATGGACTTCGCCATCGACGAGGTGGGCACCTTCTATGCCGCCGACATCGAATTTGCAGGAAGCTTCCAGGTCACCGTGTGGGACAAGGACGGCAACTACATGCACCACGCCAAGTGGCCCGCGGTCCCCATCGTGGATCGAGATTGGATCCGCGCGGAAGGAGACGGCGTGCTGTATTTCATCTACAACGCGGTGACCGTCGGTAGCGTCGTGTACAAATCGACCGACCATGGGCAGACCTGGGGAGCCCCGATCCACACGGTCGACTATGGTCTGGCCAACGCGGCGATCATGCCTGGCAAGGAGCTGTGCCTCTTCGGCGGCGACCTGAACGGTTTCCGCCGCGTCGATTGCACCATCGATGGCGGCACCTCGTGGACGTCCGAACGAAGCAGCCTCCCCAATGGCCGGGACAGCTACCCCGTCGGCGCCTACGACGAGGCCGGCAACCTATGGCTCGCGGAGACCCAGTCCATCGCGGAGGGCAACGTGACGTTCGAAGAGGCCATCGCAGTCACGTACCGAAGCCCAGACGGCGCTTGGCACGACGTGGTCCGCGTAAGTCCGGAGGGGCGACACCGCATGCCGTGGATCACGGCGGGCGCCGAAGGCGCCGTCGCATTGGCTTGGTATGGCACGCCCGGCACGACGACCGACGGCGATTGGTTCCTACACGCGGCGGCCACCAGCATGGGCACCGAAACGGCCCCCACCTGGGACGCGGTCGTCGTGGACCCTGAGCCGGTCTTCCAAGGCAGCCTAGGCCGCGACCTTCTGGACTTCCTGCAGATCGACATGGGCCCCGAGGGGGCGCTGCACATCGCGTACAGCAAGCAGAACAACGTCGGGCCGGATGGCAACGAAGAGCAACTGCAGTACGTGCGAAGCGAACCAAGCCCCCTTGCCATGGCCGACTTTTTCTACGGACCGCACTGAAAACGGTCAAGACCCGACCGTTGGTTGACCCTGCGTGGACGGTGCCCAGTTCAAGGAGAACCTCCTGCATGGTGGCCGGAACAACCGTCTCCTGGACATCTGGAGCGCCATCCACCTAGTGACCGGTGCGTTGATGGCCTGGGTCATGCCCCCGTTCATTGCCTTGCTGATCATGGTCCTCTGGGAGCCCCTAGAAGTGCTTGTCCTCTCCCCATTGTTTGCCAAGTTCGACATCGAATTCGGCTACGAAGGCATCCGCAACATCGCCAGCGACATCATCTTCGATGCGGCAGGGGTCGCCTTGGGATTCTGGGTGTTGCGCTCCTTGTGGGACGCCCCGTTCACGTGGTTCTGAGCCGGACCCTTCATATCAAGCGCGCCGGCTGACCAGGCATCAACATCCACCACGAACACGTCAAACCGCCGCAGCGGCACCGCAGCTATGGCCGCAATCTGCTCGTTGCGTTGGTGGCTAGCGGCTCGGTGATGATCGTGGAGATCTGGGCCAGCATTGTCACCGGATCCTTGGCCCTTCTGAGCGACGCGGCCCACTTGTTCGTGGATCTTTCCGGCCTCCTCCTGGCCTACATCGCCTTGGTCATCGCAAGCCGCCCGGCGACCGGACAGGCCACCTTCGGGTTCCAACGCACCGAGGTCCTGGCCGCAGCGGTCAACGGTCTGCTCGTCGTGGGCATCGCGGTGGCGATCTTCTACAGAGCCATCATGCGTTGGAACAATCCGCTGGAGAGTCTGGATACGAAGCTCGTGCTCGGTGTGGCGACGATCGGCCTGGTGGCGAACATCGTCGCCGCATGGGTGCTCAAGAACGATGCCAAAGAGAACATCAACACCAAAGGGGCCTTCGTCAACGTCATCGGAGACGCGGTCGCGAGCGTAGGCGTCATGGTGGCGACCGTGCTGGTGCACTTCACGGGCGACACGCGTTGGGATACTGCCGTGAGCTTCTTCGTCGCCGTGATCATCATCTTCGCTGCATGGGGCCTGCTGAAGGGGGCGGTCGCCATCCTGCTAGAACGCGCGCCACCGCACCTGGCTCCGGCCGACATCAAGCGGGCCGTGGAGGGCCTAGATGCGGTGGTCAACGTCCACGATCTCCATGTCTGGACCCTGACGCCGGGAAGTCATAGCCTGAGCATGCACGTGAGCATCAAGGACGATGACCGGCCCTGGCATGACGTGGTAGAACAGATCGAGGACCTGCTGATGGAGCGGTTCGGGCTGGAGCACTGTACCATCCAAGCGGAGCCGGAAGGTCACGACGAGGTGTCAGACCGGTTCAACCCGGTGGATCACTCGTTGATGTAGAGGTGCCCTTCGTCGTCCTCGAGGGTATCGGGACGCATGACCGTCATGGGGACCGGCGCGAGGGTCACGAAGATGCCCAGCGGCACCAGGATGAGGAAGGCAATGACGTTCTGCATGTCGACGAGCATGATGGTGCCCGCCGCGAACGTGAAGATGCCCGTGATCTTGGTCATGAGCGTGACGCGCTTGTAATCGCGCTCGGACAGTACCAGGGCCATGGTCGTTCGACCCACGGGTGCTATTTGTCGGTTGTGTCGCGTGCCATGAACATGGCAACCCCAAGCAGCAGGGTAGCAAGGACGACGCACCACCAACCAAGGCCCGGCAAGGTCCGCACCACGAGGTCGCTCGACGTGGTGTCGTTCAGTGATTCGGTCCATCGCTGCCACACCGGCAGGTCGGTCGGGAACCACCAGAGACTGGTGGCAGCGACCGCGCTGGCGACAGTCTGGCCGACCAGGTCACGACGCCACGCGGCCGGTTCGTGCTCCACGCTGTTGCCCGCGACACGGATGAACAACCACAACGACACCGCTGCGACAAGGAGCCCGGTGGAGAGGGCCGCCCACCGGTGGGCCCCCTCCCCGCCTTTGAACAGACGGTAGCCCCATTCCACGGTGACCGTGCTCGTGGCACGGACGACCCACCAGTCCAGCCACAAGGCGGTGACCAGCAAGAGGAACGCCCCTGTCGCAAGGGCGCGGCTGCGGCGCTGGGCAAGGGTCGGCTCCATGGCCTGGCACCGAAGGTCCTGCTCAAAAGGGCGCGGCAAGGCTCATAGCCGACTTCGGCTGGCCAACACCATGGAGGTGCAGCAGGCTCCCAACGAACGCCTCGCAGACCACCTGCAGGAAGCGGCCCGAGTCCTCGCCTTGCCGATCGAAGCCAGCGGCATGCACTGGCACCCGTTCGGCGTCTATACGATCCCCCTGGCCAAGCGCGAGGTCGACGGGGTCGTGCGCAGTCGTCGCCTTCACATCTGGCACCCAGAGGCGGACCCTGTCGGCGAAGCCTCCCCCTATGGTGTACACACGCACTCGGGCCCTGGCACCAGCCATGTGTTGCTTGGCGCCCTAGAGCATCACTTGTATTTCTTCGAAGAAGGGCCCGGCCCATGGCGCCATGTGTCGACGGCGGGCACCCAGGACATGGCGTTGGCATCGCACGTCCAAGCCACGACAAGGGCAGGCACCACGCACGCGTTTCCGGCCAATCAGCCCCATGGCGTGACCAAGCCGGCGGGCTGGGCGGTCAGCCTTTTCGAGCAAGGGCCAGGCGACGGGGAGTTCATGACCTGGCAGCGGCAAGATGTCCCGGCACAGCCACTGGATCGGCGCGGGCCGGTGCCCATTGCGCAGGTCCAGCAGGAAGCCCGGAGGCTCGTTGATCAAGCGCTGGCGGCTGTCAATCTCGCCGCGCGAAACTGATCCACAACATGCCCGCCCCGGCAGCGGCCACGACCAAGCCGACGGCCCCGAACCCGAAGCTCGTCATCTGGGCCAGTTCGCCGGCGGCCTGGTTGGCGTGTCCTGCTGCCAGGAACGACAGCAAAGACAAGGCCAAGGGACTCCACGCTGCGCGCAGTTGTCCTTCGATCGGATGGGTCCGGTCCAGTTCGGCATAATAGGCGCCTACCTCGATCTGGTACTGACCGGCTTGGGTGTACTCGACGCCACGGTAAGTGATGGGCACCTGCTCCTCGGTCAAGGTCACGGTCGTGGTGCCGTGGTAAACATGGTAGGTGATGGTGGCATATTGGAACATCAACTCGTCACGGGTGTTCACGAGCGGATCGTTGGGGTCGAAGTTGTCCATGTCGACGGGGTAGTCCCAATCGTCGCGCAGGAGCGCAAGGATCGCTTGTGCCGTCTCCGTCGTGCCCCTGTCGATCAACTCGCCGTCTTCATTGTAGCTCAACGTGATCCCCTGATCTGCGTACATGGCCTGGGCCGAGTCCAGACCATCGTCTGCGATGGGGGCTCCATACAGGAAGCCGACGCCCGCGAGCACCAGGCCCGCGGCGATCACGGCGGCTGAAACAATCCGAAGTCGAAGCATCAGGTCCATGTCAGGTCACGCTCCTTTGGGGTTTCTTTCTTCTTTTCGGGAAAAAAGCTGTTCTCCGGGGCGCTGTCCCGTTTCGGCCCACTGGCCCGGCCGAACAGGGCGTAGACCGGGCACGCCCGTCGCAAGCCCGTCACCGTAAGGTAGAGCGCGGCGCCCAGACAACCAAGGGTGATCCAGACGAATCCGGAGCCAGCTGCGAAGGCGTAGGCATCCACGCCGAAGATCAGCAATCCGAAGGCAAGCCAAAGCCGCGTCGCGCCTTCGCGCAGACTCAGGTTCATGGTGCTTCGCACGATCTTTCGAGGATAGCCTGATGCCCGGACCCATCCGGGCGAAACGCCATGGGGCCCACGGCGTGGCTTGGACCATGCGCATCGTGCTTCTGGTGGCGTTGACGGCCCTTGCAGGCTGTCTTTCAGCCGACGCCGACGAACCGCCCCGGACCATCCACCTCAAGATGTGGATCGAAGATCTGGTCGCCCAGGAGATCTATCCTGGGTTCCACGCCAACCTCTGGGCTTTCTGTGCTGCCGCCGCCGATCCGGACGACGATGCAAGCACAGCGGCCGTCGAGCTTTGGCAGGGGGCCGAATGCAGCGTACCCGGACCGACGCTGCGGGCCCGAGAGGGCGACCACATCATCGTGGATTTCACCAACTCCCACTTC
>JBFKXH010000110.1:0-5972 GCA_041638175.1 Thermoplasmatota archaeon | reverse complement strand
GTCGCGCATGCGGGCGACAACATCACGCCCGACGAGGTCGCGGCTGCGATCCGTGCCCATGGCGGGTTGGCCGGGGCGCTGCTCGTCGCGGCCGAAGCGGGGCCGCTCCACCTGCTACGGATCGCCAATCCGCGCTTCACCCCAGGTGTGCCTGACCTTCCCCATCCTTCCCTGTACGATGCGCGCCGACATGCGTGGCGAGGACGCGCGTTCGCGCAACTGGCCGCCAGTGCCAACAAGGACCTGGTCTTGGCCTGGGGACGATTCCCCGAGCTGCGTTTTGTTTTCCCCAGCAGCTTGCTGCTCGAAGCGTCGACCCAGTACTGCAAGCGCCACCGACTCAAGGGGCCCTTGGACGAACTGGACATCAAATCGGTACCCGACAGGACCAGCATCGCCAAGGGGGACCGCCAAGCTGCGACAGACACGCTCAAAGAATGGTCCGATGCCCTGGGATTGGCCGAGGAGCATGAACGGGAGTACTTGGCAGACATGCACCGGCGCCAACCCGAACGGGAGCGCCGGCGCGAGGGCTTGGCCCTGAGCCAGTTGCGGGTCCGCCACAAGGACCGCGACACGGTCGTCTTGGAGACGCGGCGTGCCCGATTCCCCGCCACCAACATCAGCCCCGGCTGCGAAGTGGCGTTCGTCGCCAGCGGCGACCGACGAGAAGTCGGCCGCGGCCTGGTCAGCCGTCTCACCAACCGCACGATCACGGTGGATTGCCAGCAAGGCACGCCCCACCAGATGCCCGACCAGGTCACGGTGAACCTGGTGTTTGACGCCAAGGTCTTCGAAGCATACACAATGGCGATCCAAGGCGCACGGCGTGCCCTGGCGGCGACGGTGCCCCAAGATGATTCGCCGGACGGTCTGATCCGCGCTGCCCTGTTGGGCGAAGAAGAATCCAAATCCCCGCTGACCCAGTCATTCGATGTGGCGTCCTTGACGCCGAGCCAGCGCGAGAGCATCGAATCGGTGCTTTCGGGAGGACGCGTACGCCTCATCCACGGTCCGCCAGGGACTGGTAAGACGCACACACTCACCCACTTGGCGATCGCGCTCAGCAAAGCCGGCCACAGTGTTCTTGTGACGGCGGACAGCAACGCTGCCGTGGACAACATGGTGGTGGGCTTGCGTCGCAACGGTGCGCCCGTCGTGCGCATTGGGCATGCGCCGAACCTGCGCGATCCGGCCGCTGAGCCGGCCCGCATCGACCCCATGGAAGCACCTCAGTTCGTTCGCTGGGCGGCAGAGCAGGGGATCGTGGTGGCGACCACCAATTACGGCGCTTTCCGTTACATCGATCCCAAGGGCGGCGTCAGTCCGTTCGTCTTCGACTACGTGATCCACGATGAGGCGGGGCAATCCACGGCGCCCAGCAGCCTGGCCGCGGTGATGCGTGGGCGAAGGCTGGTCTTGGCCGGCGACCCACTGCAATTGCCGCCGACCGTCGTCGCCATCGATGCCAAGGAAGCCGGGTTGGATGTCACCCTGTTCGAACGCATCGAAGCCCTGACGGGCAAGGAACGCACGAGCATGCTCAAGACGCAGTTCCGCATGCGCGATGAGATCGTGGCATTCAGCAACCAGCGCTACTATGAGGGCGAGATCGAGACCCACGAATCGGCGGCCAACCAGGAGATCCTGGAATCGGTGCCGTCGGCTGCTTTCCAACACGTCACGGGCCGTGAGAATCCTCGCCAGCGCAACGGTTCCATTTCCAACGACTACGAGGCGGACTGCCTTCGTCACCTGGTCGAGAAGTACCGCAACGAGGTACGTGACCGCGGCTGGACCATGGCGGTCCTCACCCCGTACCAAGCCCAGCGAGAGACCCTTCGCAGGTTCTTGCCGGATCTAGAGATCAGTACCGTGGACGGTGCCCAGGGGCGAGAATGGGATGTGGTCTTCTACAGCTCCGTACGAAGCAACCCACGCCACCGGCTCGGCTTCCTGAGCGACGAGCGCCGCCTGAATGTGGCTGTGACCCGTGCGCGCAGGCACTTTGTCCTGGTCGGCGACGAGCGCACGCTACGCGCGCACGAAGGCTTCGATGAGTACCTGGACGGCGCCACCAAGATCCGCATGTTCTACCCGGAAAAGGACGGCACCATGGGGCCGGCACCCAAGGGGTTCGCTGCGCCCAAGAAGGAGCCGAAGCGCAAGCGTCGGCGCGGC
Organism: Thermoplasmatota archaeon; assembly: GCA_041638175.1. Taxonomy (GTDB): domain Archaea; phylum Thermoplasmatota; class E2; order JACPAO01; family JAHFTW01; genus JBFKXH01. Next base: position 3,791 of record JBFKXH010000110.1, on the reverse strand, counting down.
GGCCGGGATCAAAGAACGGGCGGACGCGGTGGCCAGGACGGAGGCGAACGGACGGACGGGCCGCCAGCCAAGAAGCAAGGTTCCCCCAAGGGCCGAACGCCGCCAAAAAAAGACACCGGTGGGGCAAAGAAGGCGGCGGCACCCAAGGCGCCGGAAGACAAACCCCTCGAGCTTGGCACCCGTCGATGCCGCGCCATCACCAAGTCAGGGGCTCGCTGCAAGAACGCCGCCAAGAACGGCGGTATGTGCGGGCGTCACGGCTGATCGCGGAAGTGCCGCCATGCTTGGCGACCGATGGTCATGACGACCAGCAACACGCTTGGAACGGCCGCGATGTAGCCGAGGGTCAGGCTGCGTGATTCCTCTTCGATGAAACGGATCGTCACGTGGACGTTGGCGGTCCGGTTGCTGGCCGAATCCCCGTCGTAGTAGTTGTCGCTGTTGTCCAAGACCACGGACATCCAGGTCAGTCCATCGGAGACGAGGCTGAATGTGTAGGTATCGTTGACCATGGTACGAGACAGTTCCCGGTCAAAGCTGAAGGGTTGGTCCAAGCGCAGGGCATCGACCCGCTCGTCGGCCAACGATGCAGCCCACTCCTTCTCCATCACGTAGACATCGATCTCACCATCGACGACCAACTCGACGAGGATCGGTGTCCCTTCGAGCGTCGGTTGGATGCCGGTCTGGCGCACCTCCCCCGGCGCCAGGTTGAATGCAGGGCGCCCCTCCGTGCGCGCCTGCTCGTTGCCCGGGGCATAGTAGATGCCTGCAAACACGGCCGCGATGACCGCACTTCCCAGCAGGAACGTGACGCTACGCCTCATCCATCCTCCGGTTCCACCACTTGTGAGCCTGGGTGGCCAGGGGGGCCAGGATGATGGCGAAGGCAGCTGCGATGGTCAATGTCCATAGCGCTTCGTCGTAGAGGTGGATGTCATCCGGCGGGATCTCTTGGGCAAAGAACTGGGTGCCCAAGGCGACGGCCGTCATGGCCGGGATGAAGGTGAACGTCAGCATGCCGGACATGGCAGGCGAGATGTGATGCCACCACGGATCACTTCGTGGCACCCGTTCCGACGTGCCCCAGCGGCGCTGGATCGTCTCACGGAACTGGGTCCGGTTGACGGTGACCGCCAAGGTGGCCCCGATGCCGCCGCCGATGAGGTTGAAGTGAAGATCCCGCATGGTGTTCTCGTAGCCGCCTTGATCGATGGTCTGGAACGCTTGCTTGCCAAGGAACTCATACAGCTCGACGCCTACGCCTACGGTCAGGGCCGCCAGCATGGTGACGATCCAGACACCACTGCCGGACCATTGCAGGCCCCGGCGGGTCTGATAGATCTCATAGAGGTAGGCAAAGCCCATGGCGCTCGCGGCGATGCCTGCACCGTGGGTCAGGTGGTCCCACCATTCGAAGTGGTGGTACGCACCATTGATCCCGTGCATCCCAAGCAGCCCCATGTGGTACGGGTCGGGACTTCCGAGGCTCCCCCCGACGTAGTGGGTCAACGTGGCCGCGATGATGGTCCATTGGATGTAATGGGGAATGCGCACGTCGTAGTGATAGAACAGCCACGTGGTGAAGCCGCCCAGTAGCACGCCGGACAGGGCGTAGTTGCGCCACAGGGCGAATTCACGCCATTGGTTGAAGGCGGCCAAGGCGGCAAAGAAGCCAAGCCCGATCAGGAAGGGCAGGATGCCCTTGAGTCGCTCGTTCATGCATCCTCCAGCCAGTTCTTGTCACTGGCCTGTTTTTCTTTGTTCCAGCGCGCCACGCGGTCTTCCGTGGCACAAGCCCGGCAGACGCCGAGCATGACCCAAGAATGGCTGCCGCATGCTTGTTTGTGGCAGGAGCGGCATGTCATGCGCGGTGGGTGATCGCAGACGTGACAACGACCCAACGCCGGCTTCTTGGTGTCCCATGCGGCGAGCGCCTGGTTCGACGGCGGCAGGTCGTCCCACCGGCTGCGCTCCTCGGCCACGACGCCATCGACGTCACGTGCGCGCTTGCGCAGGTCTAGAAGGCCATCGTCATCCAATAGGTCGGTCACCAGGGCACTTCCTTCAGTTTGAGCCAGTAGCCCACGCGGTTGACGGTCAGGTGCAGCAACGGGGTCCCGACCAGCAGGGTGGTGAGGATGATCCAATCTCCGAACATGGCCTCCACGACCCATCCGTCGACCAGCAGAGGGGATGCCGCAAGCGCACCAAGCAGGCCGAACACCACGAAATCGAGTTGGTCGAAGGGGATCCACGGCGCGCCGCGTTTGCGGCCCGTGCGCCGCTTCAGGAACGATTCGATGGCGTCCCCGGCAAGGGCTGCAAAGCCCACGATGAAACCGAACAGAAAGACCGCGTACCACGTGGCAGCCGCGGCATCAGGCGTCGTACAGACGCCATCGACGCAGACCGATGGGTCGGAACCGATCGGGCCGCCGGGGTATCCCCCCGCACCGAAGTCCCAGCCTGAGAGCCACCCCGGTTCATGGAAAGCGGGCGCGATGAAGGTCATGGCGAACGCGGTGAAGCCGCCGGCCAACCCGCCGCCGATCAACCCGCGCCACGTCTTTCCGTCTCCGAGAAGCCGCTCGCCGTCGCTGTGCATACGGCCCCCGTCGATGGGTCGGCCCCACCACGGGATGAGTTTGGCACTGAAGACCGGGCTCATGTTCGCCACATAGGCCGGGAGGAAGAACCACAATGCCTGCAGGATGGCCCAGCCGTTCACGGATTGTCCACACATCGACCCGTCTTGAGTGTTTCAGGCCGGATTCACCTTCGATACTGTTTATAGCCCAGGGGACTAACCCCGCCCGACCCGGAAAAAAATGTCTGAGGTTCGGTGTGTGGTGCCATCTGGTTCCGCCCAGGAGGCCATTTTGGATCACCTGCGGTCCCTGGGCGGGCAGCATGTCCTCTATGTGGCCATCGACCGACCGTATGCCGGCGCGGTGCGGGCGCTCGAAGAGGCCGGCATCGATACCAGGCACTTCTGGTTCTTGGATGCCATCACGGCCGCAAGCGGCATCAGACCGGAGGCGGCGGCCAACGTGATGTTCGTCCAGAGCCCCACCATGTTGGAGATGGTCGCAATGCGCGCTGAGCAGATCATCCGTCGCATGGAATCGGCCACCGTCGTGGTGGACAGTCTCAACGCATTGGTGCTGTACAATGGGCGCGAGCCGGTGCAGGAGTTCGCACACTACCTGGGCAACCGCCTGCGTTCCTTGGATGCGGATCTGGACCTGGTCGTCCTGGACAATGAGACGGGAAGCCAGATCCGTGAAGGGTTGTCGAGCTTCCTCGATTCCACGCTGACGGCTTAGACGATCCGTTCCAAGGTCTCGAGCACAAGGCCTCGGGGGCCCATGTCGTACGTGCTGATCCCGACAGCAGAGCTGCGGTTCTTGACTTTCTTGACCATCAGGTACCGCTCGAAGTGGGTCCCTTGGCGTTCCATCTCCATTTCGATCAGACAATCGGCGAGCAGCTCAAGCCTGCGCTCCAATTGCTGTGAATGGGCTCCCTTGGCCAAGACGAGCAGCAGTTGCCCGCCACTGCGGGCATTGGCGGCCTTCACGGCGGTCAAGGCCGCGACGACCTGCTCTTCCGGGTAGAGGTTCAAAAAGAAATCAATGGAATGGATGACCGTGCGGTTCGGGGGGCGCTCTTCGGTGAACGGTTCGATCATGCGGCCCAGATAGTCCGTATCGTGGTCGCCGATCTGCTTCTTGCGGTTGCCCCCAAGAAGATCCTGCGACCGGGTGCCCTCGACGAGCGCTCGCGGG
>JBFKXH010000109.1:0-5989 GCA_041638175.1 Thermoplasmatota archaeon | reverse complement strand
TCTCGATCTGTGTCGTGCCTTCGACCTGCAAGCCGTTCTCCTGCCCGTCGACGAAGGCGGGCACGTCGAGCAGCTGGTCGATGGCCCCGACCAGTTCAGTGGTGGAGACCAAGGGCCTCCACGTCCAATTCTACGCCGATCGTGGCAGCACCCAATCCGAACTTCACCAGGACGTCCGGATGGATCTCACCGAAGTGGCCGACCGTCACGCCATCCACGATGACGTCGCCCTGGCGACCTTCGATCAAACCCGGAATGTGACTGGGTCGCAATTGTGCGTCCAAGCCCAGGTCGCGGACCAGGGTCTCGGCCAAGCCCTTGGCATCACTGAATCCGACCCGTGGCCCGGTCTCGACCGCCGCCAGGTGCATGCGGTTGCTTTCCTTGACCACGTAGCCGAGTTCGAAGAGCCGCTGGGGGAGTCGTCGATGGCGGTTGGCCGAAAGGACCCGCAAAAGGCTCGGCAAGAGGCGCGTGCGCAGCATGGTCTGTTCTTCCAACACGGGGTTGCGCACCCGCACCGCGTCCATGGCGGAGGCCCCCCAATGGGTCCATTGGTCCGCGTCGTTGGAAAGAGTCAATGTCCGGGCTTCCGAGAAACCCAGGCCGAGCAGCAATGCACGGGCTCCGTCTTCGACGCCTTGCAATGGCAACGCACCGCCGACGGTGACTTGGTTCGGCAGGACGCCCGGGAAATTCTCGAATCCGTGCCCGATGGCCACGTCTTCCATGAGGTCCACCGGGTGCAGGACATCGAACCGCCACGCGGGCGTCTGGATGAGGACCTGGTTGTCATACGCTTCGGCGCCATGGCCCATGCGCCGCAGGCATGCCGCGGCTTCGTCGCCGCTCAGCGGGATCCCGAGCAGCCTGGTGACTTCGTCCATGTGCAGAACGTGTTCCGTCGGCTTCAGGTGCGGGCATTCCCACGACCCGGATGCGTCCGTTACGGTGACCGACTCGATGGTCCCGCCGCGCTCTGCAAAACCGGATGCCAGCAAAGCGATGGTCTGGCGCACACTGGCCGCATCGGTGCCGGTCACGTCCAGCAGCAGGTCCCGGGTCTCGGCCGTCACTGACGTCTTTTGCGCATTGATCACCGGAGGCAGGCTGATGACCTCCCCTGCGCCATCCAAGAAGACCGGGTACTTGCCATCGGGCAACAGGTGTGCGTATTCGCGGCCCTTCGGGTGTTCTTCCATGATCTGGGCGGGTGTCATGGCGCGGGTCTCTTGCAGCGGAACGAACGGCTTGTCGTCCCCTGAGACACACGTGTAGTGAAACGGCCCTTCCAGGCCGGCGGCGTCGTGGATCCCGATGGCGATCTTGCGGCGCTTTCGACCGGGAGCCAAGGTGAGCTTCTCTTGGGCATCGATCACAGTCTGGACGTAGTGATCGTCAAAAGGCACGCCGCGCACGAAACACAGCGCTGCATGGGGCCGGACGGCCGCCACGCTCGCATCGACCGTCAACGTCGCGGCACCCTTTTGGATCGGATATTCGGGTAGGCCAGGGGCGACGTCCAGGAAGGCCCGAAGGGCGCGTCCGGTGCCTTCCAGTGTGAGAAGGTCGGGACGGTCAGGGAACCATTCGATGGTGATCGCATCCCCTTCGATCTTGTCCAGGTCGCCGCCCATCATGGGCATGCGCTCTGCCAACGCGTCCAGCGTCATCTCCTTCCCGATCAAGCGACAGAGGTCTTGTCGCTCGAAAGTCACAACGGGCACGACCGGGTCCATGGCGGCGTCCCTTAAAGGGGCCACTTCCTTGGTCGCGTGTGAGCCAGTGGTCCGGCTTCCACCGCCGCCCCCATGCAGAACGTATTGCCATGGTGGCAGCCCACGCCGGGCTTTCTTCTCAGGAGACCGACCTCCTGGAGCGTGCGTTGCCGACAGAGGTCTCTGAGGCGATGATCGAGAACGCCGCCGGAGCGTTCCCCCTCCCACTTGGTTTTGCGGTGGGATTGCTGGTCGACGGTCAAGAGGTGGTGGTCCCGATGGCGGTCGAAGAAAGCAGCGTGGTGGCTGCCGCCAGCCACGGCGCAAAACTCGCCGCGGCCGGTGGGGGATTCGCCACCGAGGCGATGCGACCGACCCTGATCGGCCAAGTGGAGATCCGCACCGACGACCCCCAAGCCGTGGTCGAACATCTTGCCACCGAGGAGGCACGCATCCTCAATGATCTCAATGCGACCATCCCCTCCATGGTCGCCCGAGGAGGGGGGGTCCACGCGATCGAGACCCGCAGCCTACCCGGCCGGGTGGTGGTGCACCTTTTCGTCGACGTCCAGGATGCCATGGGGGCGAACGTGGTCAACGGGCTCTGCGAAGCGGCGTTCGACATCTTCGGTTGCCCCGGCACCGTGGGTCTGCGGATCCTGTCCAATTACGCGGAACACCAGCGCCTCGCGACCGCTACGTGCCGGATCCCTGTGGCCGTCTTGGGAGGCCCCGCGGTCGCCCAGGCCATGGTGGAGGCCAACGAGTTGGCGCTGCTCGATACCTACCGGGCCGTGACCCACAACAAAGGCATCATGAACGGTATCGATCCCGTGTTGGTGGCGACGGGCAATGACTGGCGTGCCGTCGAAGCCGGGGTCCACGCGTTCGCGGCCCGCACGGGCGAATACCAGGCCCTGACGGACTACCACATCGAGGGCGAAGAACTGGTCGCCAGCCTGCAGCTTCCCTTGGCCGTGGGAACGGTCGGGGGCGCGACCAAGGTCCACCCCGTTGCCGCCCTATGTCTGCGGATCCTAGGCTCGCCGGGCGGCCCAGCGCTGGCGCGCATCTTGGCGGCCAACGGGTTGGCGCAGAACGTGTCGGCCCTGAAGGCATTGGCCACGGACGGCATCCAGAAGGGACACATGGCCTTGCATGCGCTCAACGTGGCCATGGAAGCGGGATTTACCGGTGATGATGCCCGCCGCGTCGCGGATGCCATGGTGGCAGCAGGCACGGTCTCGGCCCAAAAGGCGCGAGAAATGGCCCAAGAAAAGCGACCATAACAGGCAAATAGCCGGAAAAGGAGTGCAGGTCGATGTCCCGTCTGGTGCGTCTGCTTCGCGAGCGGATGCGCATGCTGCGCGAAGATGCAGCCGCGGTCGCCAAGGTCGTCGAAGAGGCGTTCCGGGGCGAAAGCGAGTTGGACGACGACATGATCGACCCCCAACTTCGTCAGGTCTTCTATGACCTACAAGACGAAGAGATCCTCAAGGTGCGCCGCACGGAATACGAAAAAGACGGCCGCCAGTTGCGAGGATATTTCTGGAGCGTGGACGGAAACGACCGCCCCGCCGGCCCGGTCGCACCGCCGTCGCGCGATGAATTCGAAGACCTCTACGAGGGGCTGCGCGACCAGGATTGGACGCGCCGCCGGCAAGCCTAAGTCGGCCCCAACGGCGGCTTTTGCCGGTACTTCTTCTGCTCTTTGGCAAGTTCTGCGCGCCGCTGACGGGTCTTTGCATCCTGACGGGCACCTTCGATCAAGAGACGCCATGCGACCACGGTCAATCCAATGCTGAACAGGGACGCCAGGACCAAGAAGAACCGCTTGGCGGGTTCCTCCGGCGGGTCGAAAGTAATCACCTTGGGATCCGGGGGCGGCTGATAACCGCTCAAAAAGAGGGCGGTGTACGTCAAGGTCACGATGCTCGCAATGAGCCCGAACACGAACACGCCCACATAGACGCGGCTTGGCACCGCCACAGGTAGGTGTGCGCGCGCCGCGACTCAAGGGTTTCGATTGGTCGCCTTCAAGACCAAGAGGCCCATGGGCGGTCGTGCAGCGCATGTTCGGGACCAATGGGGTCCGCGGCATCGTCGGAGAGACCATCACGGCAAGCTTCGCCCGTCGCATGGGGCAAGCCGTCGGAACGTGGATGGAGGGCGACACCGTCCTCCTTGGTCGTGACGCCCGCGATTCGGGTCCGGCCCTGGCACAAGCCTTCGCCGAGGGGGCCATGTCTACGGGCAAGACGGTCATCGACCTTGGGCTCTGCCCGACGCCTGCCGTGCAATGGGCCAGCATGTCTCGAGGCCACGTGGCGGCTGTCGTCACGGCGAGCCACAATCCCCCCGAGTACAATGGCATCAAGATCATCCGAGCCGGCGTCGAGACCACGCCTGACGAGGAGGACGCCCTCGAGGCATGCTACCACCAGGGCGACTTCGCCAGCGGCACCGGGTCCCTGCAAACAGAGGACGTACTGGATGCCTATTTGGCGGCCATCACGGACCATGTGGATGCGCGTGCCATCAGGGCAGCGACGCTCCGCGTGGTGGTGGATGCGGGCGGTGGTGCCGGATGCGTGGTGGTCCCTCGTTGGCTGGCAAGCGTCGGTGTCGACGTGGTGCCCATTTCTTGCGAGCCCGATGGCGCGTTCTCAGACCGACCCAGCGAACCGAGCGAGGCGAACGCCGCCGCATGCATGGCAGCGATCCGCCAGTACAACGCAGATCTTGGCGTCCTCCTTGATGGTGACGGAGACCGCGCCGTGTTCGTCGACGAGAACGGCGACTACATTTGGGGCGATCGCGCATTGGCCCTGGCCGCCTTGCATGAGCTGCCCCGGCATGAGAACCGACTGGCATGTACCGCCGTCAGCAGCAGTACGTGCGTCGAGGACGCGGTGACCTCGGCGGGCGGTGAATTGGTGTGGACGCCTGTAGGGAGCCCGGTCGTGGCGCGGGAGATGGCCCGGCGAGGTGCCCCGTTTGGCGGCGAAGACAACGGAGGCATGATGTTCGCGCGCCACATGATCGGCAAAGACGGCCTGATGACCACCGCATTCATGGTCGAATTGCTGGCCACCACGGGCAAAAGCATGTCCACGCTGCTGGATGACGTGCCACGCTATGCCCTGTCCAAGCACAAGGTCCGTGTGCAAGACCCGGACCGCGCCATGGCGGCCGCCGAGCAACAGGCCAGCCAGGACGATGGAGTGGTTCGCGTCGATACGATCGATGGCCTCAAGGCCTACTACGAGGGCGGCTGGGTGCTGATACGGCCAAGCGGTACCGAGCCGGTCGTCCGAGTGCAGGCAGAAGCGGCCGACGAGGGGTCCGCCCAAGCCCTGGCGCGTAAGTTCGTCAAAGCCATCACCGGGCTTTGACCGTCTGACCGCCGCGCCAAGCAGCAGGCCGTCCAAAGAGGATGCCGAGGCTGATGACGCCCACGAGCAGGACCCCATTGGTGACCCAAGCGACCCATGCCTGGCCAGTCAATGCCAGCATACCGTACCCGGCTGTCGCGATGCCGGCGACCGTGAGTGCGTAAGGCAGTTGGGTCCGTACGTGATCGATGTGATCGCATTGGGCCGCCATGCTGCTCATGACGGTCGTGTCACTGATGGGGCTGCAGTGGTCCCCGAACACGGCGCCGCCGATCGTGGCGGCGAGGACCGCGCCGACCCATTCGATGCCATCCGTGGTGCCGACGACCAGGGGTAGGGTGATGGGGATCATGATGGCGAACGTGCCGAAGCTGGTTCCGGTGGCGAAGGCGATGATGCCTGCAAGGACGAACGCGATGAGCGGGATGTCCGTCGCCGACAAGCCGCCAGCCACCTCGTTGGCCAGATACGGACCGAGTCCGATCGCGCCCGTGGCGTTGCCGATGCCCCAGGCCAACCCAAGGATGGCGAGCGCCGGGACCATGGCCTTGAAGCCGTTGAGGGTGGTCTCGACGAAGTCGTCCTGATGCATGATGCGCTGGAAACTGTAGAGCACCATGGCGAACAAGAGCGTCAGAAACGTCGCGATGGCCAGGCTCAACTCGGCCGACGCGTTGTAGATGCTGTCCTTGAAGTTGGCGCCTTCGGTGTGACCGGTGGCGTACAGCATCAAGACCGCGGTGACCAGCAAGAACAACACGGGCAGCGCCAGGTTGATGGCCCGAGGCCTCGCGCTCGGCGCCATCTCCATCTCGGTCAATTCCTTGCTGACCAAGGGTTTGGCGCCATCTGCGAGAAGCTTGCCCTCCTGCACCG
>JBFKXH010000108.1:0-6008 GCA_041638175.1 Thermoplasmatota archaeon | reverse complement strand
GTACGCTTGCCCGCCAAGGTCGATCCGGCGACCACCAAGGCGACGTACAACAACGGCATCTTGGACGTAACCGTCAAGAAATTGGACAGCGCCGAGGAAGGCGTCCGCGTGCCCGTCGACTGAGTCGTCGACCCGGTGCGCCCACAAAAGGTCCAAAAGCCCAATCCCTTTCGGGCGCCCGTCATGTCAGAGGACTTTGACGACGCCGACGAGGAACTCTTCAACGATGACTTCGACGACACGGATACCGTGTTGCGTACTGGCGTCCAAAAACACGTCTGCCCCAATGGCCACGGCAGCCTGAAGTTCAGGGTCGAAGGCCGCTTCGTGGTGCGCTACTGCACCGAATGTGACCACGAAGAAGAAGACTGAATCACATCGTCTGCAAGCGGCGGATCCGCTCCTCGGTCGCAGGGTGCGTCCGAAAGAGCCCTGCGAAGCCGCTACCCCGGAACGGGTTGACGATGAACATACTGGCCGTGCTCGGATTGGCCAGGTCTTCGCGCACCGGGTGGCGCGTCGCCACGTTCTGCATCTTCTCCAACGCGCGGGCCAGGGCCCATGGTTTGCCGCACAACTTGGCGCCGACCCGATCCGCCTCGAACTCGCGGCTCCTGCTGATGGCCAATTGGATCATGATGGCCGCGAGCGGGGCGAGGATCATGAAGGCAAGGCCGATGAGCATGGTCGCGGGGTTGCGATTGTCGCCTCGGCCAAAGAGCGCGTTCCAAAAGAGCATCCTGGCGGCGAACGTGACGGCACCGGCGACCGTCGCGGCCACGGTCATGATGAGCATGTCGCGGTTGTTGACGTGCGCCAATTCGTGGGCCATGACCCCTTCCAGTTCCTCGTCATCCAACATGTTGAGCAGACCATGCGTGGCCGCGACGACGGCATGACGCGGGTTGCGGCCGGTCGCAAATGCGTTGGGTACCTGCATGGGGATGATGGCGACCTGGGGCATAGGGAGGTCCGCTTGCATGGCGATCTTCTGGACGATCCCGTGGAGGCGGGGTGCCTCGTGGCGCTCCACGATCTTGGCCTTGTAACTCCACAAGACGAACTTGTGGCTCCAGAAGTACATCCCGAAATTGATGGCCGCGGCGAACAAGCCGAAGAGGATCATCGCCGACATGGGGTTGCCGGCCATGCCGTAGCTTCCAAGCACGTAGCCGCCTGCCATGAACAAGGCGGTCAGCACGACGAACAATGACATGGTCCGCAGTGTTCCGAACACGGACCCTGCGTGGGCGCCCAAAGACAAAGCCGTTGCGTAAAGGGCAGTGGCAATCTTCATGAGTCGGGGTGCCCCAGTCCCATCATGGACAAGGACGAGGTCCGGGCCCGCCTTACGCCGCAGCAATGGCGTGTCACCCAAGAGGCGGCTACCGACCCGCCGTTCCGCGGCGAATTCGATGCCCACTTCGAAGACGGATCCTATCACTGTGTCGTATGCGGGGCGACCTTGTTCTCATCCGACGACAAGTATCAGAGTGGGTGCGGTTGGCCTGCGTTCCACCATACGTCCGGGCCGGTCAAGGAGCACGTCGACAAGAGCCACGGCATGATCCGCACCGAGGTCGTCTGCGGCGAATGCGATGCGCACCTCGGTCATGTCTTCGAGGACGGGCCCCCGGAACAAGGAGGGCTCCGCTACTGCATCAATTCCTCCAGCCTCGCCTTCTCAGATGAAGAAGACGAAGGTGGCCCAGGCGATGAGGACCATCAGGAAGCTGTGCCGTAGGCCGAGCACGGCCCGTCCGCTGCCCATCATGCCGGCCAGGATGCCGTCTCCGATGCCCTGCACGATCGCGGCCGTGAAGTAGAACACCCGGTAGTCGTCCAAGGTCACATTGATCCCGAAATCCGCGTTGCCCACATTGGTGGAGCCCAAGGCGGCCGCTTCTTCCGCGCTCTTCAGGATCTGCGGAATGAATTGATCGTACAGGATCGATGCGACCAGCAAGAAGACGAAGAACGTCACGTAGATGACGATGGTGTAGACGCTCATGCTCAGGCGCCGGTCATTTTCCAGGTTCTTGATCTCGCGGGCATCACGCGCCGCTGCGACCAACACCTCGGTGGTGCTTCCACCACTTCGGCTTGCCTCGAGGATGAGGTTGACAGCACGTACCACCAGCGGCGTCTGGACGCGCTCTGCGAAGCGTTCCAGCGCCTCCTCGAACGGCACGTGCCAGGAGAGCTGGTCCGCCATTTTGCGGACCTCTGGCGTCAGGGAGCCGTAGTCGCCCCGGGCCGCGACTTCGACGGATGCGTACAGGGTAAGGCCCCCCTTGTGGCTGCTTGCCAGGTCGCGCAGGAAGTCCGGGAACCGGTCTTCCATCATGCGGATCCGCTTGTGCCGGTTGGCCGCGTAGAAGCCGTACGGGCCGAGGGCCACCAGCACCCCGATCCCAAGGATGTCGAACCAGCTGTCATTGGGGATCCGGGGCACCAGGTTCTGGCGCACCATGAGCCCAAAGGCAACAATCAGTAGCGCTCCGATCCCTGACATCAACACCAAGAGGTTCTCGCGCCGTTGTTCCTTGTCTGCCTTCTGCTTGATGAGCGGCGGTGCCTGGTCCTGGCTTGCACCCACCTGCAGCGCGAATCCGATGGTCGCCGCCAGGATGACCCCCAGAAGACCCAGCAGGGCTAGAATGGTCGGGTTGCCGGAGACCTCGTCCACCACGTCCGCAAACCCGATGCCGTAGGCCAGTACGACCAGGATCAGTACGAAAAGGAGGCCGAAGGCCGCCAGCGTCGGCAGGAGCACTTGCTTGGTCCGCTTGCCAGCATCCAGGGATTGGGCGCCTCGATCCGCGCGGAAGACCGAATAGAAGTTGGGGAGGTTGCGAGCAAAGAACAGGGCCGCGGCCACGCTCGCCTGGCTTGCCATGAAGATGACGCCTGCGTCGTGGGGTCCGGCCAGCTCTCTGCCGAACGCTGTGAACGGCCGGAACGAGACCAGGATCGCCACAGCGCCCAAGAAGAACGCCAGCACCAGGAGCGCTTGGTACGCCAGGTCGCGCAGCCAGCTGCGACGGATCTCTTGGGGCGTTCGCAGGCTCTGCGATTGGGCAAGCCACCACCAGACCGCCAGGGCGCCGCTGAGGATCAGGACGACCCGTTCGATGAACAAGGTGTCGCCGACCGTGGAATCCGCCGCCCGGGCGTAGACCGCAAATGCCAGCGCGATGACCGCGAACACGGTCAACGCGTTCAACGTCAACGACGAGACGCGCAGGCGCCCCTTCCATCGCAACGAGTCGTAACCGACACCACCTGATTTCTTGGCGCCGATGGTATGGAGCGATTCAACGGACGCCCCCAACCGGACCACGATCATCTCAACCAGAACGCCCATGCCAGTGAGCGCGAGCGCTTGGGTGCCGAAGCCGCCGATGAAGTAGAGGCCGATGCCTGCCAGGAACAACGCCGGGCCCATGGCGGCGCCGGTCAGGACCAGCATTTCGAAGAGACGACGGTTCATGTCAGGCCTCCGGCGTGATGGTCTTCACGGTGAACGCGAAGCCGAATTGAGCCAGCGGCAGCAATGCCAAGATCAGGACGTATCCGATCGACAGCATCTGGGCGGCATCCGCGCCGAAACTGGTCATGACGCTGAGCATCACGAGCAGGAACAGGGGCGCCGCCACGACGACCGTCACGAAGCTTTCGGCCAGCACCCCGAGGGTCTCGAGGAACGCGGTCTGCTCTTGGCGGTTGTCCAGCATGAACTGCTCCGCCTTGTTCATGAAGTAGAGTTTCAGGTCGCCGCCGGAGGTCAGGCTCGTGATCGCCCCTTGCATGACATCCTGCCACTTCACGGAAGGGCTACGGTCGATGGCGCGGTTCAGGGCGGTCAGGATGTCGTGGCCGAGGACCTGCATGTCGCGTCGGATGAGGGCCGCTTCGTGGGCGATCTCTCCGTACACGGGCTGGCGCGAAAGGGAGTCGAAGATCCGATCGGGCGTGGCGCCGCTGCTGGCCATCGTTGCGATGTAGTTCAACGCGTACGGGACTTTGGCATCGATGTCGCGTGCTCGTGAGCCGGCGCGCATCTCGGGTTGGATGAACGCCACCGCATAGAGCGCCAGCGCCACCAGGAGCGGCATGGGCGCCATCAGTAGGAGCAGGTTGACCGGGACGCCGCCTCCCAAGACGAACAGGACGCCGATGGTGATCGCCGGCACGGCGCTGGCGCTGGCACCCAGCGCCATGGTCATGAGGAACGTGGCCAGATATGCTTCCGGCCGCAGGTATACATGGGCGCGCTGCAAGGACATGCGCAAGCGCGGGTTGTCTCGCACGAGTCGCTCGGCGACACCGCCGAACGTGCGGAACGACCAGGCTTGGTAGCGGCTAAGAGCCATGTTCCACCATGCGCATGACGTGGTCGGGTCGCCGGTAGTAATCCTGGATGATGCCGGCCACGTCGCGGATGGCGTGCATCTCCTCGTCGGCCATCCACTGCAGCAAACGTGTACGTCGGCGCATTTCGGCCTCCATTTCCATGTCGTTGAGGCCGTGCAGGTGCATGTAATGGTCCAGGATCTTGCTGGAGCCGGTGAAGACGTGGCGGTCCGCCGAGTGATCCCACGTGAACACGCCGTTGGTCAACAGATCTCCTGTCGTCGGGTCCTCCCCGACCATTTCGGTGATCTCTCGGACCCGGCGCACCAGCTTGCCGTCGACGCGGGCTTGGATCTGTACCGCCATCGCGTCCATGATCGGGATCATGATACGCGGCACGTTGATGGGTGGGTTCTCCAGCCGGTGCACGGCGCTCGACACCGAATCTGCGTGCATCGTCGAGTAGACCGCGTGGCCGGTGGCCATCGCCTGGAACAGGGTCAGGGCTTCCTTCCCACGCACTTCGCCCACGATCATGTATTCCGGGCGCTGGCGCAGTGCGGCCTCGAGGAGCTTGTACATGTCGACCTCACCGCCTCGCTTGCCCGAATTGTCCGTGGCTCCGAACCCGCTTCGGGTCAGCCCGGCGATCCAGTTCTCGTGCATCAGGTTGATCTCGCGCGTGTCCTCGATGGAGACCACTTTCTTGGACGGCGGGATGAACTGGCAGACCGAGTTGAGGCTGGTCGTCTTGCCACTTGCGGTCCCACCAGCGTAGATCAGGCTCGAACCCGATTCCATCAAGACCCAGAAGTAGGCCGCCATCTCCGCGCTCATGGTCCCGTAGCGGATCAGGTCCGGAGGCGTCAAGGGGTCTTCGCGGAACTTGCGGACCGTGAAGCTGCTTCCACGGGTCGTCACTTCACGTGCCAGCGTCGCCTGCAGGCGGCTCCCATCAGGGAGCGTGGCATCCAGGATCGGGTCTGCCACGGACACGTGCTTGCCACTACGTTGAGCCAGGCGGATCACGAAGGCGTCCGACTCCAGGTCGTCCTTGAACTCGATGTTCGTGCGGATCGATTCGTACTGGCGGTGGAACACGAAGATCGGGATGGTGGGGCCATCACAGGAGATGTCCTCGATCATCGGGTCGCGCATCAGCACGTCGATGGGTCCGTATCCAAGGAAGTCGCGCACAATGTGGTACTTGACTCGTTCTCTGGTGACGTCGTCCAACAAAATGGAGTGGTCGACGATGATCTGGTCCGTCTTTTCGGACAGGTACTCCTCCCAGGTGTCCTGGTCCACCGAGTGACGGCCGTCCAGGACGCGCACGAGGCTGTCTTTGATGAAGTCCACGATCTCTTGCTCGTCCTTCTCCAAGGGCGGCTCGATCACCTGGTATTCGTGGATGTTCTTCTGCTCGTCATAGATGAGGCGGATGTATGCGCGCTCGGGTCGGACCTCTACCAAGTGCAGTTGCTTCTGGTTGGGGTCCATGGGCGGAATGGGCGTGACGATGCGGTCGT
This sequence comes from Thermoplasmatota archaeon, assembly GCA_041638175.1. Lineage (GTDB taxonomy): Archaea > Thermoplasmatota > E2 > JACPAO01 > JAHFTW01 > JBFKXH01. Next base: position 123 of record JBFKXH010000108.1, on the reverse strand, counting down.
TCTCGGCCAGGTGGGGTGCGACGGTCTTGATGTATTCTTCGTGCTTGACCCGCTTGACTTCTTCCTTGGCAAGCTCGCGGCTCTTCTTGAGCAACTCTTGGGCACGCGCCCGCATCTCCTTGG
>JBFKXH010000107.1:0-6031 GCA_041638175.1 Thermoplasmatota archaeon | reverse complement strand
GGTCCCCAACCGGGCTTGGACCAGCTACTGTTCCATTGACGCCTGCGAAGACGACTTCGCCGTGCCCATGATCGGTAGCCGCAACCTGCTACGCTCCGAAGAGAGGGAAGAGCAACAGGATTACTACTGGCTCCTCGAGAAGGCCGGCATGCCGTTCCCCAAGAAGATCGAGCACTACAACGACATCGAACAACTGTCGATCGTCAAGCTCCACCACAGCCAAAAGCCTCTCGAGCGCGGCTTCTTCACCTGCGCCTCGACGGAAGAATTCCACGAAAAGGCGCAGAACCTGATCAAGGCCGGCGTCATCGACGAGCCCTCCCTTGAGACCGCCCGGATCGAGGAATACGTCATCGGACCCGTGTTCAACTTCAACTTCTTCTACAGCCCTGTCAACAAGGCCAACGGCGAAGAGCCATTGGAACTGCTGGGCATCGACTGGCGGTTCGAATCCAGCCTGGATGGCCACGTGCGCATCCCGGCCCCCCAGCAGATGACCCTACCCGACCACCAGATGATCCCTGAGATGACCGTCGTCGGCCACAACACCGCCACGGTCCGGGAATCCCTACTGGGCAAGGTCTTCGCGCTTGGCGAACAATGGGTCAAGGCCGCCGAGGAGCACTACGACCCCGGCATCATCGGACCGTTCTGCTTGCAGACCTGCGTCGACAAGGACATGAATTTCTTCATCTACGACGTCGCACCCCGCATCGGCGGCGGCACCAACGTCCACGTCGGCATGGGCCACCCCTACGGGAATGCCCTCTGGCGCACCCAGATGAGCACAGGACGCCGTGTGGCCCGCGAGGTCAAGATGGCCGGCGAGCAAGGGTTGCTTCGAGAGATCGTGACGTAGGGCGCCCGGCCCGCCACCGAAATAGCCGGCCTGCGGCCCCAGGCACGTCTCACAAGGGCCGCGGCCCTGGATCGCGGGCCTGCCTCACGCCGCCGGCACCACCCTTTTCTCTCTTCGCTGCGATGAATCGTCATGCAGATGTCCGGCTCCATCGACATCGATGCCACGCCCACCGCGGTGTGGAACGTCATCTCGAACATCGAGGGGGCCGCCGATCACATCAGCGCCATCCACAAGATCGAGGTCCTTGTGCGACCGACGGGTGCGTCCATCAAGGGCCTGAAGTGGCAGGAGACGCGGACCTTCGCCGGCCGCGACGCGACCGAGACCATGTGGATCACGGACGCACGCAAACCCAGGTTCTACGAGACCCGCGCCGAGAGCCATGGTGCGGTGTACGTCTCCCGGTTCGACATCGAGAAGCGCGACGGGGGTTGCACCTTGACCATGTCTTTTGATGGCAAGGCCGTGACGTTCGGCGCCAAGGTCCTGTGGGCCCTCACGGGCTGGATGATGCACAAGCCCATGCGCAAGGCGATCACACAAGATCTGGACGATATCAAAGCCGCCGTCGAATCCGGTTAGCCCAACCTCTTATGCGGCCGTTCCCATGGAGCGCTGTTGCACGAGGTACGCCGTGGCCCCTGAATTCGCCTTCGACGCATTCAGCACGACGGCCATTGTCGGGTCGCTTGTCTTGGTCCTGTTTGCCGGCGTGGTCGGGGTCCTGGCCAAGATGCGCGGCGCGGCGCTTTACTACGTGCTTTTTGCCGGCGGATTCAGCATCGGGGCGATGATCGCCCACCTCGTGGCGGCCATGGAACGGGGCGTCGGGGTCGGGTTGAACCAGGCGATCACGCCGGCGGACTACACACCCGAAATGGTGGCGTGGGCAACATCGATCTTCTGGGGACAGGTCCTCGCCTGCTTGGTGGCCCTCGGCGGGCTCGTCGGCCTGCTCCGCTGCTATGGTGGATGGCGACCGCGTTTGTTGCTCCTGGGCTTGACCGTCGCTTCGGTGCAGGTGATGGCGTTGACGTTCTTCCACCCGGTGCCACTTGGCGTATGGACACTGGGCCATGCCAGCGCTCTGTTCAGTTCCTCTTTCGCTTGGCAGAGCCTGTCGGCGACCATGACGTTTGGCAGTGTCGCCATGGCGATCGCCTACGTTCGAGATCGCCATGCCAACCAAGCACTCTTGGGTGCTGCCCTGGCAGCCTATCCCATCCTGAATGGACTTTGGACCTTCCTTGGCACGAAACTGGGCGGGGCGCCCACCGCGTTGCTCATCTGGTCTCCCCTGGTCTATGCGATCGTCATCATCGGGGCGTGGGCATGGGCATCGAAGACCGGCGAGAAGGCGGCACAAAACGTCCTGGCCTTCACGCTGATCGCAGCCGCCGTCGCGCTCATCATGGCGCCGTTTCCCCAAGTCGTGCACATGGGGGGCCTGGCACGCGCCATTGATGTGGTCGTCGTCGCCTACGCGATCCTTCGTCACCAATATTTGGAGGTGGACGTCAAGCTCCGGTGGACCATCAGCAAGACCACGGTCGCGGCGGTCTTCGTGGCCGTGTTCTTCATGGTGAGCGAAGGCGCGGCGGCCTTGTTCAGTGAGCAGTGGGGCACGAGCATCGGCATCGCGGCGGCCGGCTTGCTCGTGTTCGGGATCGCCCCCTTGATGCGCATCGCAGACCGGTTCGCAGCCACTGCGGTCCCCATCACCACGGACCCCGAGCACGTCTTTGCTGCGGCCGTACGAGCGGCCTTGGCCGACGGCAACATCTCCAGCGTCGAGGAAGCGCACCTTGCCGAAGTGGCCGAAGGATTGGGATTGAGTCCGACGCGCATGACCACCATACGACACCAGGTTGTTGGGCCATGAGCCACAAGATCTTCGAGATGTCGTTTGCAAGCGTCTACCCACTCTACGTCCAGAAGGCAGAGAAGAAGGGACGGACCAAGGCCGAAGTGGATGCCATCATCGAGTGGCTGACCGGCTACGATGCCAAGGGATTGCAGGCGTGCCTGGACGACGAGCGATCCTTTCGGGAATTCTTTGCTCAAGCCAAGATGAACGCAAATTGCCACCTCATCACGGGCGTCGTGTGCGGCGTGCGGGTCGAGGACATCGAAGACCCATTGATGCAGCAGATCCGCTGGCTCGACAAACTCATCGACGAACTGGCGCGTGGCAAGAAGTTCGACAACATCCTTCGCTGACGGCATCCCTTTCTGGGGCCCCCTGGATGGCGCCAATATGACCACCGTACTGCTGCTCGGGCGCACCGGCTTTGTCTTGGAGGATGTGATGGCCGGAATGACGGTCGATGTGCGTGTCTTGCTCGGCACAGACCTCGCGGATGTCCACGCGGCGTACGCAGATGGCCCAGTCGATCATGTCGTCATGGGTGCCGGGATCGAACTGGAGACGCGCCTCGCTATCGTCGAAGCGATCTTCCGAGCAAGCGACGCGACGACCGTGCACATGAAGGACCGGGCTTCGGGTCCTGCCGGCATGATGCCTTTTGTCAACGCCATTCTCACGGGTCTTGCTTGAGCCCTGCCCGATCGCGACGCCAATGATTTTGGCCCAAGGGCTCCATGATCAGCCATGGCCCTGCGGACCCTGCTCGGCTTCGCCGTTGCTTTGCTGATCTTCTTGGGCGGTTGCGCCGGACCCTCCAGCACACGGGACAAAGCCTCCGTCCCGGACGAACCTGGTGCTTCGCTTTGGCAGGTCGATGCGCGACAGCCCTTCGCGATCGATGTGGAAGACCATTCCTGCAACGTGGTCATGCTGACCCTGCATCTGCCGCGCCAACATTTCATCGATCTGCTGCCCGAGCCCTTCACCCCCATGGATGCGGTCAACGCGTACGAACGCACCGTCCTTGGCAGCGACCGCCCCGCGGCGACGGAGGATCAAGACCCGAGCGGCGTGGCAGTGGGGGGCATCGCCAGCCACGATTGCGCGCACCATGAGACCTCTGAGGGGTCCGGCATGGGCCAGGGCCAATCGAGCGCCTTCGTCTTCATCGAACCTCCCGCAGCCGGCATCAATCTTCCGGAGGCCATGGTGTCGAGCTTCGCCTTCGGACTCGCCTACCACGGCGATTGGTCGGAGGCCATGGATCGCTTGCAGGTGCCACGCTTTGGGGACCATGTGCTAGCAGCCGACCCGGCCCCTGGGCTACTTGGCCCGTCTTCCGGATTGAAGATCCGGGCCGGAGGTCAGACAGTGGTGGATCTTCAAATGGATTCGACCCAACAGTTCGCTACATTCGCAGGGCTCTATCGCGTATGGGTCCCGACCCCGAGCGGATTGCTGATCCTAGACGTCACGCACCCACACGGCGGAACCGAACTGTTTGGATCCTTGGATCCGACCTGTTCGTTCCTAGCGGGCAGCCTGCCAAACACCATCTTCGGCATCACCGAATGTGCGGGTGAAGAGGACGCGGGGCCATCGGGGGTCCATCAGCCCAAGCATGCACACGCGCACACCACGCTGCGCTGGTACCCTGATTGGAACGGCGAGACCCTACCCACGCCCGACGACGCGGGCGCGGACTCCCGCGGCAATTGCGACGAGCCCCTGATTTGCCCAAGCCTGTAGATACTTGAAGACGGCCTCAGTTGCCAACGCATGGCACAGTTCACGGTGGCCCACGATTACGACCATGATGTCGAGCAGGTCTGGGAGATCTTTGCGGACATCGGCAATGTGCAGGAGATCAGCCCAGGGGTGCAGGCATCCAAGCGACTCAACAAAAAGCAAGGAGTCGGGGCCGTCCGTTCATGTGATTTTGGAAAAGGCGCAGGCATCCACGAGGAAGTCACGGCATGGGAGGAAGGAAAACAGATCCAATTCACGGGGACCAAGATCTGGGGAATGCCGATGAAGTCCATGGTGGCCACATTCGACTTCGAACCCACACAAACCGGCAGCCGGGTCTCGATGACCATGCAGTACGAAATGAAATTCGGCCTGCTGATGAATCCGGTCGCCAAGCTCAAGCTCAAGCCCGGCCTCAGGGGAATGCTCGTCGGGGCCGATCAAAAACTGTAGAAGGCCGCGCTGCGCCGATCACGGCCCGCCTTGGTGGATGAGGTGCCGCATGTGCCCCCGGCAGGATTCATGAATGCGACCTACGGCACGGCGACCCGTCTGGCCGGTCTCCTGGCCGATGCGTAAGCCTCCACGGCGTCCATGGAGGAAGTCGCGCCGCCGGACGCTTGGCGCCGGCAAACCCCTGCTGCGCGACACTGCCCTTGGTCTCCGCGCTCCCGGGGAGAAGGGGTTGCAGAGCTATGCTACGTGCGTGCGTGAGTCACCGCGATGCGGGCCATCCCTTGGGTCCGCCCGCGCAGCGTACCCGAGGATCGCGCCCGCAAGGATCTCCATGGCCACGAACATACAAAACAGCACGAAGCTCGCGCCCCGCCCGCCAAAATTGGTGAGGCTACCCCCGATCATGAAGTGGACGGACATCACCATGACGAGAAACGACCACGACATGCGCCCCTCGAGGACCCATCCGATGACCACTGCGAGCGGCACGGCCAAGAACGCGAAGGGCAGCGCCGTGAGGATGTCGCCCGGTTCTTCGACGCCCAAGGGCCCGATCCAAAGGCCAGCGATTTCGTTGGGCACCAAGGTCGCGGCGAACAGCGCCCCGAAAGCCAACCCCCATGCGACCCCTCGCCGGCCGCGGTCCAGCATGGTACGCTGGTATGCCCAGGCCATGGCGAACCCAGCCCCGACTGCCCAGAGGGCACCTTCGAGGAACACGGCGACGACCGGCGCCACGAAGAACCAATGGTAGGTGCCGAATGCGGCCACCCCTGTGAACGTCAGGGCCAGGCAGGTCCGCGTGGTCTCCATGGCGAGACATCGGATCGTTCCCTTATGGGCCTGGTGTGCACGCCGTGTCCGGTTCCGGCTTCACTCGGCGATCCACTCTTCCATGCCCGCCAGACCCTCCGAGACCGCTCGAGCCAGAGGGCGCGACCCGGTCCAATGCCACGATTCCATCACGGTCGCCTCGGCGCGGGTCACGCCAGGAACCGAGTTCAGGGCGGCCACGATAGCCGCTTGTCCGGCCATGTTGTCCGCAAATCCGTGCAGGCTGATGACCGGGGCACCCGGGACACCCGCTAAGATCAAGT
>JBFKXH010000106.1:0-6132 GCA_041638175.1 Thermoplasmatota archaeon | reverse complement strand
TTCGCCAAACAGTTCGGCTTGCTTGACGGTGTCGATGCCGAGGTCGGCTTCCATGTCCAGGTCGGGTTCGAGCATGTCGATGGGGTAGCCGGTCTTCTCGGCGATGACCTCGGTGACCTTCTCGAGGGCATCCGAGGGTGCCGCCTCGAGGGTCGTCTGCGTCGGTGGTTCGGCCGGGGCCGGCGTGGGTGCCGACGTGGTCGTTTCCGGCGTTGCGGCGTCGCCGCCCATGTAGTCGGCGACCTTTCGCAGGGTGTTGTAATCCTTCAGTTGCAGGCTCTCGTCCAAGGGGACCCCAAAGTGCCCGCGAAGCTCGCCAAACAGTTCGGCTTGCTTGACGGTGTCGATGCCGAGGTCGGCTTCCATGTCCAGGTCGGGTTCGAGCATGTCGATGGGGTAGCCGGTCTTCTCGGCGATGACCTCAGTGACCTTGGCAAGCGCATCACCGGTCGCGAGGGCTTGCGCGGAGGGCTTCTGGGTCTCCTCGGGTGCCCGCTCCGGCGCGCCCTGGTCCTTGATGCGGAGGGTCCGGTGGACGGTCTCCAATTGAGCGCCCGTCATGCCTGAGACCTCGGCCAGCCATTGATCATAGCGACCTTGGTCGGCCATCCGCTCTTCTTCGCGGGCGACCAGTTCGGTCAAGGTCATGGCGATCTGGCTGCCGAATCCAGCGGCCAGGCGCAGGGCGTAGCGCACATCATACGTGCCTCCCTTGCTCAGGTTCAGGTTGCCAAGTTCGGGGTCCGGATCTCGGAAATTGGCGATGGGCGGGACGGTACTGCGTTGCAGCATCTTGAGCGCGATGGCATCCTCGATCCCGGCACCCTGCGGGTGGCCGGTGAAGCCCTTCGTGTTGGCGATGACCACCTGGTCGGCGGCTTCGCCGAAGGCAGCACGGAGGGCGTGGATCTCGGCGCTTGCGCTGCCGCCACGCGCCGGCGTATAGGTCTCGTGGCTCACGAAGACCGTATTGGCGGCGATGGTCTCCGGGCGGACGCCGTAGCGTCCAGCCCTTTCCATCAGCTGCTGCATGTGCCACGCGATGTCCTCGACGTCGAGTCGGCTTCCATGGAATGCACTGTTTGCGACCTGCGTGGAAAGCAGCCGTGCGATCGGGCGCATTCCGCGCGCCTCGACCTCAGGGGCTGCTTCCAGGACCATGCCGACGGCGCCCATGCCGACGATCATGCCGTGGCGTCGTGCGTCGAACGGTAGGGCCGCTTCGGTGACGTCTCCTTTGGTCGTGGCGGCACCGCTTGCAAGGAAACCGGCGCCGATCCATTCGAACATCGCGTCGCTGGTGACGTCATCGGCACCGACCACCAGCACGCGCTTGCAGCGACCCATGCGGATCCAGTCTTCGGCGATCGCGATGGCCTGGGTGGTGCTTGCGCAGGCGGCGTTGACCTGCGTGTTCGGGCCCTTGGCTCCGATGAACTGGGCGAACTGGGCATGACCCATGCTCAGTACATTGAACAGGAACTTGCGGTTGAACTCGTAGCGTGCGGCGCCATGGTCCGGAAGGACGTCCTGCAGGCGCTCAAATTCGTCTTCGAACCAGTCCGCCATCTGCTCCTTCAAGGCAGGAGAGTCGATGGCGCCTAGCAGGTCCTGGTATAGGCGCTGCAATTCGTCCAAGGTGCGCCCAGCGTACTTGTCGGCCAGGTATTGACTGACGTCTCGCAGCAGGTTGTCGTAGCCAGGGAAGGCGCTGGCAAAGATGATGCCGGTCTCCCGCTGGAGTGGCTCCGGCAGTTTCCATTGCTTGGGCAAGTAGCTGCCCGTGCTGGTCTGGACATAGGTGCGTTGCAGGGGGATCCCTGCCTCGCGCATGGCCTCCAGCCCGGCGGCGATGGCGTACTGGAAGGTCCGGTCGAGCACGCCGGCGAACTCCTCGTCCACGCCCCATTCAGTGATATCGAAGTCGCCGCGGCGCCCCGCCAGTTGGATGACCTGGGCGACATCGTCGATGACCTCGAAGCGGGCGTTGCCGTCGCCTCCCTTGACCAGCCGGACGATGTTCTTGTCTGCGATCTTGGCCCGTTCCGTTTCGGGTAGCGCTTGGATGAGGTTGTCTCCGCGTAGGATGCGGTCGAAGTTGTCCTCGGAAAACAGGGGCTGGGTCCCCGGTAGGCCGATGCTCGCGCCCGTGATGGTGACGTCGCCGGTGAAGAATCCGTGGTCGTGCGTTTCGGCCGGCCGGATGGCCTGCGCCGGGCTCGGCTCCGTGATCACGGGCTCTTGCGTGGTCTCATCCGGGTCGGCACCGACTTTTGCCTCCAGTGCACGCAAGCGGCGAAGCACTTCGTCGAGGGAGGCATCCACCGGAGCAGCTGGCGCCTGAGCCGTCGGGGCGGTGTCTGGCACGGCCGGTGCATCGGGGGCATGCCGGGGTTCGAAACCCCAGGCGCCGAGGAACGCGAACAATTCGTTGATGTGCTGCATTTCCCCCTTCTTGGGGTGGTTGGAACAAATGGCCACGGTCTCGGTGCCCATGCGATCCTTGAGGATGTCCATGGCAAAGCCCGTCAGGGCCTTCTTGGGTCCTACTTCGATGAAGGTCCGGACGCCCTCTTCGTACATGCGCTCCATGATGCCGATCCATTCCACAGCGCTCGCGACCTGCAAGGCCAGGTTATCGCGAATGGCCTCAGGGTCTTCCGAGTAAGGCTCGGCACCGACGTTGCTCAGTACCCGCACCTTGGGCGGGCGGACGTCCAGACGTCCGAGGACGCGGCGAAGCGGCTCGCTGGCCGGCGCCACGATCTTGGAATGGAAGGCTGCACTGACCGGGAGGTAGATGCACTGAAGGCCTTGTTCGGCCAACTTGGCGACCGCGGCGTCCACGCCGGCGCTGCTGCCGGCGATGACGGTCTGGCTGGGACAGTTCTTGTTGGCACAGATGACGTAATCATCCACCGTCTCGATGGCCGCTTGGACGGTCTCCCAGTCGGCCGGTACGCTGGCCATCTTGCCCAGGTCGGGCAGGTCCACGTTGGCCATTTCTCGGCCCCGGGCAGCGACCGCATGGAGTGCGTCTTCGAACGGCATGACGCCGGCGGCCACCAGTGCGCCATATTCGCCCAGACTGTGTCCGGCGACCACATCGGGGGCGATTCCCCAGGATTCCAGCAGTCGGAGGATCGCCACGTCCATGGCAAGGACGGCCGGCTGGGTGTATTCGGTCAGCTTGAGCTTGTCATTGCTGGCCTGCTGATTCTCAGGCGTGTTCGGCGTGGGCCACAGAATGTCGGTGAGCCTCTCGCCAAGCTCGTCCATCAGTGCAGCATCGGCTTGATCGAAGGTCTGCTTCACGAGCGGGTATTTGGCGGCGAGTTCCCGGCCCATGTTGACGTATTGGGTCCCCTGGCCTGGGAACAAGAATGCCACTTTCCCTTGCGGGCGGCCTTGGTTCAGGAAGACACCTTGCTGGAACGCCAGCTTGGCGGCGCCAGGATTGGATGCCGCCTTTTCGGCGAGGGCCAGCTTGCCTTGCAGGTCACTCGGTTGTTGGGGCGCGATGCCGACGCGACGGTCTGCCCTAAGGCCCGCGGCCGTGATGTCCGCGTAGGCGGCCGTACCTTGGGTGGCGACTTGTTGCAAGGCTTGCGGAATGCGATCGGCGTCGAAGATGACTGCGGGGGGTTCGGTCTGGGTCATGGGCTCCTCGTGGGTGCCGGGGACGTGCTGTTCAAGCACGACGTGGAAGTTGGTTCCCCCGAAACCGAAACTGCTCACGGCAGCTCGACGGGGGTGCTGGTCCCAGTTCTGGCCTTGGGTGGCGACCTGGAACGGGCTCTGGTCCCACTGGATGCGGGGGTTGAGTTTCTTGACGTTGATACTGGGCGGGATGAACCCGTGGTGGATCGCGAGGGCGGCCTTGAGCACGCCGGCTGCGCCGGCTGCGGCCTTCAGGTGGCCGATGTTGCTCTTGACCGATCCGACACGGATGCTTCCCACGGAGGTCTGGGCGTTGCTCACTTGCCTGAATGCGTTCTCGACACTGGTCAATTCGACCGGGTCTCCGACGGGGGTGCTGGTCCCGTGCGCTTCAAGGTAACCGACGGAGAACGGGTCGATGCCTGCATCTTCGTAGGCACGCACGACCGCCTTCTCCTGTCCTTTCGGGTTGGGGGCGGTGATGCCCTTGCCTTTTCCATCACTGCTGCCGCCGATGCCGCGCACCACAGCATAGACTCGGTCGCCGTCACGTTCGGCGTCCGCAAGCCGCTTGAGGATGAACATGGCACACCCTTCGCCCATGACGAAGCCGTTGGCGCCTTCGTCGAAGGGTCGGCTGCCATCTGGGCTCAATGCGCCGATCGCGCTGAACTGGATGTATGGGGTGATGTCCATCGATCGATCCGCGCCGCCCCAGATCACCAGGTCGGCATTGTTGCTTGCCAGCGTGTCGACCGCCGCATCAAGGGCAGCCAGGCTGCTGGCGCACGCGGCATCGGTCGTGAAGTTCTTCCCGCCCAGGTCGAAGACGTTGGCGATGCGGCCGGCAAAGACGTTGCTGAGGTGGCCCGGCATGGTGTCTTCGGTGACGGGCACGGTCGCGGCCTTGTAACGCTGTTCGGCCCGTTCCAGGATGCCCCGTTGCTGGTCCGACGGCAGGCGCTGGAATTCGGGGTCCTCTTCGATGGCGGCTTGCGCCTCCGGCCAAAAGAGGCGCTTGGTGGCGATCTTGTTGGTCTCGCCGCCCATGGCATTGCCGAGGATGACGGCGCACCGGTCGCGATCGAAGTCCCGCCCTTGGTCGCCGCGGATCCCGGTGGCCAGGCCTGCATCCTGCAGGGCCTGACGGGTCGCCGACAGCGCCCATTGTTGCGCCTTGTCGACCTGCTCGACCACCTTGGGCGGCATGCGGTATTCGATGCCATTGAACGCATCATCCTTGACGAACGCGCCGATCTTGGCGTACGTGCGGTCGGAGGTCTTTTCGGGGGCCCAGTAAAGGCTTGGATCCCAGCGGTCCGATGGGACCTCATGGATGCTGTTGCGCCCTTCCTTGAGGTTGTTCCAGAAGGCTTCCACGTCGGGAGCGTCCGGCAGGACGCAGCCAAGCCCGACGATGGCAATGGGCTGGCTCATAGGGGCGTCAACCCGTGCTTCTTGGCCGGGCGTTGTTCGCGTTTGTTGAGCAAGGGGTGCAGGGCAGCGATCAGCCGGGGCCGCGTTTCATGAGGTTCGATGATGTCATCGATCCATCCACGTTCTGCGGCCACGTACGGATTGGCGAACTTCTCTTGGTAGTCCGCCTCGAACTCGGCCTTCTTGCGGGCTGCGCCTTCCGGGTCGGTCTCGGCCATGGCGATGAGTTCCCGCCGATGCAGGATCTCCACGGCGCCTGCTGCTCCCATCACCGCGATCTCGGTGCTGGGCCAGGCGATGTTGACGTCGCTTCCAACGTGTTTGCTGCTCATGACGATGTAGGCGCCCCCGTAGGACTTACGAAGCACCACCTGCAGCTTCGGGACGGTCGCTTCACAGTATGCGTAGAGAAGCTTCGCCCCATTGCGGATGATGCCGCCGTGCTCTTGGCCCAGGCCCGGAAGGAAACCGGGCACGTCTGTGAACGTCACGATGGGGATGTTGAAGGCGTCGCAGAAACGGATGAACTTGGCCCCTTTGACGGATGCTTCGATGTCGAGGGCTCCTGCGAGCACCGCGGGTTGGTTGGCGATGATGCCGACCGGCACACCGTCCAGGCGGCCGAAGGCGGTGATGATGTTGCCGGCCCATTTTTCGGCGATCTCGAAGAAGCTGTTGTGATCGACGACGCGCCGCACCACATCCCGCACGTCGTACGGCTTGTTTGGGTTGTCCGGGACGATATGGTCGAGCTCGCGGTCCATGCGGCTCGGGACATCTCCTGGGTCATCCAAGATCGGCAGCTCTGCCAGGTTGTTGGCGGGGACGTAGCTGAGGATCTTGCGGATGATCTCGATGGTCTCGTCTTCGTCGACGCCGGAAAAGCTTGCCACGCCGGATTTGACCGTGTGGACGCTGGAGCCGCCCAATTCTTCTTGGGTCGCTTCTTCGCCGGTCACGGTCTTGACCACGTCGGGCCCGGTCACGAACATGTGGCTGGTCTCCTCGGTCATGAGGATGAAGTCGGTCAGGGCG